>CACJHA010000073.1 GCA_902593075.1 uncultured Bacteroidota bacterium | reverse complement strand
CTCTTTGAATTATCACATGAGGAATAAGTAAAAACAAATAAAATTAAGATTAAGATTTTTTTCATAATGTAAAGCTATAATTTTTAGAAATATACTTCAAACTAACAATATCGAAAAAAGAATTTAAAAACATTTTTTATTATTTAAAAGCTTTTACTTAGTTTTGTGTTCTTAAAATTTAAAATGGCAAATCATAAGTCTGCAATTAAGAGAATACGTTCCAGTGATGTAAAAAGGTCTGCGAATAGACTTCAACACAAAACTGCTAGAAATGCTATTCGAAATTTAAGAAATAACTCAAATAAAAAAGATGCAAAAAAACAGCTTCCAAAAGTTATTTCCTTATTAGATAAATTGGTTAAGAAAAATATAATTCATTTAAATAAAGCCTCTAACCTCAAATCTAAACTAGAAAAACACGTAGCTTCACTATAGCAAAGATTAGTTTTTAGGAATTCATTGAAATCAAAAACTCCTCATTACTTACTGTTTTAGTAAACCTGTCATTCATTGATTCCATTGCTTCAACGGGATTCATGTCAGCAAGATATTTCCTTAAAACCCACATCCTTTGGATTGTATTTTCATCTAATAGAAGATCATCTCTCCTTGTACTCGATGATATTAAATCTATGGCTGGGAAAATTCTTCTATTAGATATCTTTCTATCTAATTGTAGTTCCATATTACCTGTTCCTTTAAACTCTTCAAAAATCACCTCATCCATTTTCGATCCAGTCTCTGTGAGTGCAGTAGCTATTATTGATAAAGAACCACCATTTTCGATATTTCTAGCAGCTCCGAAAAACCTTTTTGGTTTATGTAGTGCATTTGCGTCGACACCTCCACTAAGTATCTTACCAGAGGCTGGTTGAACTGTGTTGTAGGCCCTAGCAAGTCTTGTAATAGAGTCTAAAAGTATAACTACGTCATGACCGCACTCAACTAATCTTTTGGCTTTTTCTAAAACTATATTTGCAACTTTTACGTGTCTATCTGCAGGTTCATCAAATGTTGATGCAACTACCTCACCCTTGACATTTCTTTGCATATCTGTAACTTCTTCTGGTCTTTCATCTATAAGTAAGATTATTTGATAAACCTCGGGATGATTTGCAGCTATCGCATTTGCAATGTCTTTAAGGAGCATTGTTTTACCAGTTTTTGGTTGGGAAACAATCATACCCCTTTGACCCTTTCCAATTGGTGAAAAAAGATCAATAATACGTGTGGAGATTGTATTTTGTTTTTCCGCTAACTTAAATTTCTCTTGAGGAAACAATGGTGTTAAATGTTCAAATGAGACCCTGTCTCTTACAACTTTAGGTTCTTGCCCATTAATACTGACAACCTTGATTAAAGGAAAATATTTTTCACCTTCTTTTGGAGGTCTTACAGTTCCTAGGACAGTATCACCTGTCTTTAATCCAAAAAGTCTAATTTGAGACTGAGAAACGTAAACATCATCAGGTGATGATAAATAATGATAATCAGATGACCTTAAAAAACCATACCCCTCATTCATTATATCCAAAACACCTTCGGAATTTATTATTCCATCAAACTCATAATCAGGTTCTTTATACCTATTTCTGTTGTCTCTATTATGGAAATTATCATAGTTTTTGTGACCATGTTGATTTCTGTTTTTGGGATTTGGTTTATTGAAGGGTTTGTTTGAACCTTTTTCTTTTTTATGAAAGCTATTTTTTTCTATTGATGATTCGATTTTATCATTACTCTTTTTGATAGGTGCCTTATTGTCATTTTCCGTTGACGAATCTTCTTTCAATGTTTCAGGCTTAGAATTTGATTCAGGATTTGTTGACAAAAAGTCAATAATCTGATAAATTAATTCTTGTTTTTTTAAACTAGCTATTTTTTTAATTTTTAATGATTTTGCAATATCCTGTAATTCAGATATTTTTTTTTCTTTTAATGTGGATATGTCATACATGTTATGAAGTTGATAAAATTTGTGGAAATATAACTCTTAGAAAAAAGAGTAATTCAATGCAATATTACAAAAA
>CACJHA010000072.1 GCA_902593075.1 uncultured Bacteroidota bacterium | reverse complement strand
CAATAAAGAGTTCAAAGCTATAAACTAGTTCAATTTCACTCTGTATAATTTATAGACACTTCTTTCAGAAGGTTCTATCCTAAAAGATTATGAATTGAGCTAAAATCTAAACGCCAATCATTAATGCATTTTCAAGCTTGTTGATTTCTGATAAAAAACCCAATAATAAACCTTAAAAATATTTGAAATAAATTTTAGCCAGAAAACTCAACAAAATTTCTAGGCGTTTCATACAAAATAACTGTCAATTTACAATCAATTTTAAAGGCATCATAGAGCTTTTTCCATATAAAAATCGCGAGATTTTCAGTAGTTGGGACCACATTTTTAAAATATGGTATGTCCAAATTTAAATTTTTGTGATCTAGAACATCCTCTACCTCTTTTTTTATAATATCCTTCATTCTTTTAAGCTCGAAAACCATCCCAGTTTCCTTATCTAATTCACCATGAATTTTTACAGTGAGCTCATAATTGTGTCCATGAAAATTTTCGTTACTACAGATTCCAAAAACCTTTTTGTTCTTTTCTTTGGTCCAATCCTTGTTATAAAGTCTGTGTGCTGCATTAAAATGTCCTTTCCTACAAATTGAAACTCTCATATTCTTTTAAAGATTGAAAATATTAGGTAAAATTAAACTTATTGATAAAATAATTAAGAAGTATAAAATTAATTTTAGAATATCTTTAAACTCTGCAAAATATTTAATTTCGTAAGTTTGACTCACTTTATTTCTTAATAAATTGCTGACAACCAATCCAACTGAAAAAGTTATCAAAAACCCAATAGCATTCCACCAAAACCAAAAAATACTTGGTACACAAAGCCACAAGAAAATATTAAAAAAAACACCGGTCAAAATTCCAATATTTGCTCCTATAGTATTTGCTTTTTTTGTCATTATAGCTAAAACAAAAGTTCCTATAATAGGTCCATAAAATACTGATCCTATTTTATTTATAACTTCAATAACAGTTCCTTCAATCTTTCCTGTAAAGAATGCTATAAAAAGGCATAAGAGACCCCAAAAAACAGAAATAATTCTGGACAAATAAACATATTTTTTGTCTGAAATATTTGTGCCAAACCTTTTAACAAAATCCTCCATTGTGACTGCCGACAAGGAATTTATTGTTGAACTCAAAGACGACATGGCAGCAGACATAATTGCAACAATTAAAATCCCAATAACTCCGGATGGTAAATAATGAATAATAAAAACTGGGACCATTAAGTCCGCTCTTTTACCCTCTAATGAGCCTAAATTTGCAGAATATACAGACTCTATCATTTCTTGAAAGGAAGGGTCTTGATAAAAAAGGGTTCCAAGTACCAAACCCATGATACAATATGTCAATGTGATTGGAAATCTAAATATAGCGTTAGCAAATAGGAGTTTTTTTATAGTATCCATATTTTTTGAGGACAATAATCTTTGTGATTGTGTTTGATCTGTTCCGTAATATGATGCGTACAGAAAAAATCCACCAATTAGCATTGGCCAAAATCCAAATTCATCATTTTTTGAGGCATTGCTAAACCCTAACTTGTCAAAATTTACTACTTCTAATCTTTCTTTGTCTACAAGTTCAATGAATTTTTCTATTCCTCCCAATTCACTCAACCCAAAAAAAAGACAAATTACTATTCCTAAAAACAAAATTATCATTTGAATTACGTCACCCCATATTACTGCTTTCATACCCCCTTGGAATGAATATATTAGAGTGATTACTCCTATCAGAAGTATTGACAACCAATAATCAATACCAACGGTAGCTTGTAAAATAAGTGCCATAGTGTAAATCATCACCCCAGTTGCTACAGACCGGCTTATTTGAAAAACAAAACTTATCAATAATCTTGAAGACGCATCAAATCTATTTTCTAAATATTCATAAACACTTACAACTCCAGATTTATACAATGTAGGAACAATTGCTATCATCAAAAATGCCATTGCGAGGGGAACACCAAATTCAAAAGTTAACCATTGCATTCCTCCTCCATTTTTTAATCCTACAAAGGCAGGTGCCGAAATAAAACTAATTGCAGAGAGTTGTGTTGCCATAGTTGATAATGTAAGTGGTCCCCAACCTACTGACCTTCCCCCTAAAAAATAATCTTTGGAGGTTTTATTTTCTTTAAACAAAAAT
>CACJHA010000071.1 GCA_902593075.1 uncultured Bacteroidota bacterium | reverse complement strand
TTTTTTCTTTATCAATTTCTATCGAACTTTCAACATTTTTTATAGAATCTGGGTAGATTATTTTTGAAATAGCAACAGCCCCAGGTGCAGCCATAACGGATGCTGTTAGCAAATGAGTTGAAAATTTAAGCTGTTCGTTAACATCATTTCCCCCAAGTAGACCAATATAGGCCGCGAGAACACTACCAGCCACTGTGGACATACCACCGACCATCACAATAAATAGCTGTGATCTGGTCATTTTTTCTAAATAAGATTTAATGAGAAGCGGCGATTCAGTTTGACCCAAAAATATATTTCCAGCTAAAGATAGACTTTCAGCACCAGTAATTTTTAAAAATCGATTTAATAACCAAGCCAAAAATGAAACTATTTTTTGAATGATTCCTAGATGATAAAGCATTGATGTGAAAGCAGAGAAAAAGATTATTATAGGTAAAACTTGGAATGCAAAGATGTAAGAGAGTTTTTCTTGATCAACTAAAGAAGAAAATAAAAATGTACTTCCTGAAGCTGTATAATTTATTATCCGAACAAAAAATTTTGAAATTATTTTAAAAATTGATTGAATCAATGAAATTTTAAGTACAGAAATCGCAACAACAAATTGAATTAAAATTGAAATAAAAACTATTTTCCATTGGATTTTTTTCTTATTTGAGCTCAATAAATAAGAAATAAACATTAATGATATTAAACCTATAATCCCTCTAATTATTGTAATAATTGAAACCTCTCCCATCTAATTACAAATTAAGCATCAATTCTTTTTCGATTTGACTATTTCCTCTAATTCCTTATTTTTTTTATCAATAATTTTTTTGAGCTCCCTTATATATTCTTCATCTTTTAATTTTTGCTCTACTTTTTTGTTGGCCTCTCTTGTCATTTTTCTATAATCTTTAATTGCATTAGCGACTATTGCCAATATAATTACTAATGCCCCTAAAACAACTAATATCTTTTCACTGTCTGTTAAAATCATTTTTTCTTTTTTGTAAACAAATAAATTGATAAAACAAGGGACAAAGCACCTAAATAAAGGTAAGGATAATCTATAAAGCTTAACATGCTGTGCATATAATACACTTCAAAAAAACAAATAATAGCGATAACCAAGAATATAATTTTTAAGTACTTCATTCATCATCTAAATTCGTTATTTAATCGTAATTCTTAATAAAATTGTTAATAAAAGATTGATTCTCTAATTATGTTGTGTTATAATAAAATTTAATTTAGCGCCATTGATACCGTTAATGCTTCTAAAAAAGCCTTAAAATCTTTCGCCTCCCACCAAAATGTGGGAGGTTTTTTTTTGAAACTGCTAAAAAATATTTAAAAATTTTAAAAAAAACATTTGGAGTTTAGTAAGAATACTTATATTTGCACTCATATGTTAATCATAAAAATTTAAAAAAAAGCATTATTAACTAATTATTTATCTAAAATGAAAAAAGGTTTATTAAGTCTTTTGGCGGTTGCACTAACGGTTGTTGGCTGTCAAAACTATGATGATCAGTTCGACGAACTGTCTGATCAAATTACTGCTCTTTCGAGCACTGTACAGGGTTTATCTTCTGTTGCAGATCAAATTACAGCGTTATCTAACACTGTTAATGGTTTGGCTACTGCCGCTTCAGTTACTACTCTAGCGGGTGATGTCACTACCATTAAAGCTGCTGTTGAAGCGCTTCAAGCTTCTTTAGCTGATGTTGCTACTGCTGCTGATTTAGCAACTATATCTTCTACATTAGGAGATGTACAAGCTGATGTTAAAGAACTTCTAGCAGCTAATGCAGTTATTAATCAAAATATAACAATTAACAACGTTGCTACTTTAGAATATGTTGAATCATTAATCAGTACTGATGCTGATGATCCAAATGTTATTGTTAATGGAACAGTTGTTGTTGACGTTGATGAAGCAGCTTTCACAGGCGGTGCTGCTCAAATTGCAAGAATTAAAGCAGTTACTGATAAACTTGCTACATCATTAAAAACTGTAACTATAACTAATACCTATTCACCATCTACTGTATTGTCGTTTGCTAATCTTGCTTTCGTAGACAATGATTTGGTAATTAACGGTAATACAAATTTAGCTGATGGAGATACAGGAAACGATGTATTAAGAACAGTTACTGGTGATCTTACTATAAGTAATATTACTGGAGATATTGACCTTGGATTACTAACATCTGCAGATGACGTTGTTGTTCCTGGTGGTGCTGGTGTTACTGCTCTTAGAATGGGTAGTATTACTGCAGCTTCACTTTCAACAGCCGGTGCTGCTAAAGGACATTTAAATCTTGTTAGTGCTACAC
>CACJHA010000070.1 GCA_902593075.1 uncultured Bacteroidota bacterium | reverse complement strand
CAAAAGTGTCTTCGTGTTTCTGGAAAGCACAATGATTTAGAAGAAGTTGGAATTGATACGTATCACCATACCTTTTTTGAAATGCTTGGGAATTGGAGTTTTGGTGATTATTTTAAGGAAGATGCTATTAAATCGTCATGGGAACTACTAACTGATATTTATCTCATTGATAAAGACAAACTATATGTAACAATTTTTGAGGGAGATAAAACTCAAAACCTTGAGGTTGATAATGAATCTTTTAAAATTTGGAATCAAATTATTGATAAGGACAGAATATTTTTATGTTCAAAATCCGATAACTTTTGGGAAATGGGAAATCAAGGACCCTGTGGACCCTGCTCAGAGATACATATTGACTTAAGATCAGACAAGGATAGAAAGAAAGTGCCTGCAGCAAATTTGATAAATAAAGACCATCCTCAGGTTATAGAACTTTGGAACCTCGTATTTATCCAATATAATCGAAAATCTGATGGGACCCTTGAGGATCTTCCTGAAAAACATGTTGACACAGGTCTAGGATTTGAGAGACTTTCTATGGTTCTTCAAAAGAAAACTTCGAATTATGATACGGATATTTTTGAACCTATTATTAGGGAAATTGAAATTCTTACAGGAAACAACTATGGTGTTGATTTGGACATAGATAAGGCAATAAGAGTAGTTGCAGATCATTTAAGAGCAGTATTTTTTGCTGTGGCTGATGGACAACTACCCTCAAATACAGGAGCAGGATATGTGATTAGAAGAATTTTACGAAGAGCTGTCAGATATGGTTATTCGTTCTTAAATCAAAAGAGTCCATTCATTTTTCGATTAGTGGACGTTCTTTACAATCAGATGAAAAATGTATACCCCGGACTCGAAAGTAAAAGAAATCTAATTCACAATGTAGTTAAAGAAGAGGAAAACTCTTTTCTAAAAACTCTTGATCAAGGACTATTATTACTCGATTCAATGATTTCAAAAAATATAGATGGAAAAATTGAGGGTTCTAAAGTTTTTCAACTATACGATACTTACGGATTTCCGAAAGATCTAACGGCTTTGATTCTATCTGAAAAAGGATTTAGTTATGATGAAGAGGAATTTGAAAAGTCAATGAAAAAGCAAAAAGAAATATCAAAAAAAGCCGCTTTTAGTTCAAAAGGTGATTGGGTTATAATTCATGAAGATGATTTAGAAGAATTTGTCGGATACGATCACTTAACCTCCAATGTTAAAATTACAAGATATAGAAAAACCAGTTCTTTAAAAGAAGGAGATATGTTTCAATTGGTATTTAATCTAACACCGTTCTATCCTGAGGGAGGTGGACAAGTTGGAGATAAGGGATATTTGGAATCAACAAACGGGGACTTATATTACATTATTGATACTAAAAAAGAAAACAATCTTATAATTCATTATTGTAACACACTTCCTAATAAAGTTGATGTTACATTTAAGGCAGTAGTTGATAAAAAACAAAGAATTCGTGCTTCATCTAATCACACAGCAACTCATTTACTTCATCAGGCTTTGAGAGAAATTTTGGGTAATCATGTTGAACAAAAGGGATCAATGGTTAATTCAAGAGCCTTACGTTTTGATTTTTCTCATTTTTCAAAAATATCTAAAGATCAAATTTCACAGATTGAAGAGTTTGTAAACTCTAGAATTAAAGAAAACCTTTTATTGAAGGAAAATCGAAATACTTTGATGGAAAAAGCTCTTGCAGAAGGTGCAATTGCTCTATTTGGAGAGAAGTATGGAGATACTGTTAGAACTGTGAGGTTTGGAAAATCAATTGAATTATGTGGAGGCACCCATGTTGAAAATACATCACAAATTTGGCACTTTAAAATTATTTCAGAATCTGCGATTGCTGCTGGAATAAGAAGATTGGAAGCCATAACTGGTGATTCATGTAAAATATTTTTTGAAGAACAGTCTAATGACTTAGAAAAAATTAAAGAATTAATTAAAAGTCCACAAAATACAGTTATGGCAGTTGAGAATATTCAAAGTGAAATACATAGCTTAAAAAATGAAATTAAAAATTTATCTGAAGGATATATAAAAAGTTTAAAATTAGAATTAATGGATAAGATAAAAGAATGCAATGGTGTTAACCTTCTTTCAGAAAAACTTTCACTGAATCCAAAACTTTTAAAACCTCTTGCTTTTGATTTAGGAAAATCAATCAAAAATTTATTCATGCTGATTGCAACCACCGATGGTTCGAAAGCTATTTTAGTATGTTATATAGATAAAATTTTAGTGGAAAAAAAAGGATTTGATGCTTGTAAAATAATTAATAGAATTTCAAAATATATTAATGGTACAGGTGGTGGACAAAATTTTTATTCTACTGCAGGAGGGGATGATATTAATGGGATAGATAAAGCAATTTCATCATTCAATAAAATACTTAGTTCCTAGCTTTCATCAACAGGCGGGTAATTTTTAAGAATTTCCGAGACA
>CACJHA010000069.1 GCA_902593075.1 uncultured Bacteroidota bacterium | reverse complement strand
GCAAGCTCAACACAAGGAACCATTACAGTAGGAGAAACTGCAACCTATACAGCTAGTTATACTATTGCACAGGGAGCATCAAACTCTAGAAGAGTTTCTAACAGCGTAGTGGTAACAGCCTCTTCTCCAGGAAAGAATAATGATGTTACCGACACTTCAGACGATGGAGATGATACCGATGGAAATACAACGAATGATCCTACCGTAATTGAAATTGTATCTGCTTCAGATGGTTTAGAGGTTACTAAAACAGCATCGGTCTTGGATAACAATAACAATGGAAATAATGATCAATCTGATACAATTGTTTATACCATAACGGTTGCTAACACAGGTAGTTTAACAATAGCAGGTCTAAGCCTATCAGATACAATTAAAGACGGAAATGGAGGAGGATTAACCCTTGATAGCGGACCAACTTTTAGTTCTTCAAGTTCTGGTTCATCTTCTGGTACTCTCCTTGCTGGTGAAACAGCTACATATACTGCTAGGTATACCATCACTGTCAACTCCGCAAATACTGGTTCAATTAGTAATGTTGCTCAAGCAACGGGTAGTACACCTGGTCAAACTAACAATGTAACAGATATAAGTGACGATGGTGATGATACTGATGGCAACACAACTAGTGATCCAACTATTGTTACAACTTCATTAGATGCAAATATTGAGGCAACAAAAACAGTTGTAGTTGCAGACAATAATAATAATAGTAAAAATGATCTTGGTGATACACTTGTATATACTATTAGAATACAAAATACCGGGAACATTAATTTAAGTGGTCTTACTGTTACAGATACCTTAACCGATGGAAATTCTAAAAATCTAACATTAACCTCTCAACCTAGCTCTTCAAGTTCAGTTACAGCTATAAATCAAAAGGGTTCTGATATTGATGGAGAAGCTGCAGGCGATAACTCTGGAAAAGTTTCTATGAATTCTAATGGGAACATTGTAGCAATTTCTGCACCTAACAATGACGGAAATGGATCAGATTCCGGACATGCTAGGGTTTACTCTTGGAATGGAAACACATGGATTCAAAGGGGTTCAGATATAAATGGAGAAGCTGCTGGAGACCTTTCTGGAGAGAGTATTGCAATTAATGATGCGGGTGATGTAGTGATTATTGGTGCATCCAACAATTCCGGCGCAAATGGTGCATCCTCTGGACATGCCAGAGTCTGGTTATGGAACGGAAATAGTTGGATTCAAAAAGGTGCTGATTTGGATGGTTCTTCTGCAGGCGATGGTTTTGGTGATAGCGTAGCGATTAGCAGCGATGGTAATACTGTTGCAGCAGGATCAATTAGCTATGATGGAGGAAGTACAAATATAGGTCAAATTAAAGTATATAGTTGGTCAAATGGATGGATTCAAAAAGGATCCTCAATACAAGGAAATATTAGAAATAAAATTGGAGCTAATCTTTCTATGTCAAGCGACGGTAATACCATTGCTGCTGGTGGTGAAGGGTTAGTTAAAGTTTATTATTACAATGGAACCAATTGGCAACAAAAAGGTTCAGATTTATCAATAGCAGGACAAATTGCAGAAATTCATAAAGTATCACTGAGTAATAATGGAAATATTCTATCCATTTCAGCAAATAATAACACTGTTAAAACTTACTCTTGGAACGGGTCAACTTGGATTTTAAGAGCTACAAATACCGGAACCGGAGGTTTTGGAAGTTCAATTTCTATCGATTCAACCGGATCTAAAATTGCCATTGGATCTCAGAATGATAATAATAACGGTACTCTTAAAATTTATTATTGGGACGGAAGCAATTATGTTCAAATATCGGATACTAAAGTTGGTGAAGCATCAAATGATTTATTTGGAAGCCATGTTTCATTTAGTGACAATGGTTCAGTTATTGCAGCCGGAGCTATAGAAAACGACGGTGGCGGAAATAACTCTGGACATGTTCGTTTATTCGGATTAACTTCATCATCCTCAAATACACTCGCTGCTGGTCAAGTAGTAACTTACACAGCAACTTATACTGTTGATCAACAAGCAGTTGATAGTGGATTGGTTTCAAATTCAGTTCTAGTTGCAGCTTCTTCACTAGGGAACACCAATAATGTAACCGATCGAAGTGACGATGGAGACGACAGCGACGGCAACACAACCAATGATCCTACTGAGACGACCTTGTCAAGATCTCCTGCTATTGAAGCAACGAAAACAGCAACCGTTACTGATAATAATAACAACAACGTAACTGATTTAGGTGATACTGTTGTTTATACAATTGCACTGGAGAACAAAGGTAATGTTACCCTATCAGGAGTCACTTTAGCTGATACTTTAACTGATGGAAACAGTAGCACACTTAATCTTACCAGTGGACCAACCTTCACAAGTGCGAGCGCTGGTTCTTCCCAAGGAACCCTTACAGTTGGAGAGACAGCAACTTATACAGCAAGTTATACTATTACTCAAGCAGCACTAGATACAGGAA
>CACJHA010000068.1 GCA_902593075.1 uncultured Bacteroidota bacterium | reverse complement strand
CCAGTAATTTTATGCATTCCGCTTATTCTCTCTTCTTGATTTGTGTATATGGATTCTATTTTTTTTCTCAAAATTTTATTTTTAATTTCAAGCAATTTGCCAGAATATAGCATAGATTGAAAAAAAACGTCTTCTGGTTCCCAAGCATTTGTCCATATAAAAACATTATAATTTTCGTTTTCATATTTTTTTATGTATTCAATCTTTCCGTCTACAACAATTGAATGCATATATGGTTTTTCAGAATGAATTTTTAGAACTTGGGAAAATGTTATTTTATTAAAATTATCAACCATTTTGGAAGTTAAATGAAACATATTTTTAACCTGCTTGATATGTTCTTTAGTATATGTTATGTTTGAGTTTATTTCGTCTCCAAGGGTAGTTACTGCTTCATTTAAAACTTCTTGCTCATCACTTAACTCCCTCATATTGTCTACGGATAAAGAAGCTAAAATACTTATGAATATGACTACACCTTCAATAAATAATTTTCTCATTAGCTATAGATGGTAATTAGGCTTTATCTCCTCGAATTCAATTTTGCTAGGAGCCTAAGAATTTCTAGATATAGCCAAATCAAAGTGACTAAAAGACCAAATGCACCATACCACTCCATATATTTTGGGGCCCCATTTTCAGCACCTTCTTCAATAAAATCAAAGTCTAGTACTAAATTAAGTGCAGCAATTATAACAACTACTATGCTGAAACCTATGCTAAGTGGAGAAGCGTTATCAATTTGCATTATTCCCATAGATGAACCAAAGAATCCCATTATAAAATTTACAAAATAAACTAGTGCAATTCCTCCAGTTGCCGCAAAAATACCGAGTTTAAAATTTTCAGTCGGTTTAATTACTCCTGACCTATATGCTGTAAGTAAGGCAAGAAGAATTCCTACTGTTAAAAAAATCGCATTTGTAACAATACCATCATAAAGAGAATTATACATAAATGAGACACCTCCAAGAAGTGCGCCTTCTAAAATGGCGTAAATAGGGACTGTAATTGGAGCCCACTGTTTTTTAAAAACGGTAACTATAGCAATTATAAAACCACCAATACCACAAGCAAAAATGATAGCTGGACTAATTGGATTGAAGGTTAAATATCCTGTACCAATTAGAAGAAATAAACTTAACGCTGTTTTATTAACTGTTCCTTCAATAGTCATCTGACCAGAAGTTGAAGAAACGCTGTTAAAGGTTTCTTTTGTTAGTACTGGGTTTCCAGATCGTAATGATAAGTGACTTCTCATTTCTTATTTTTTTTCAAATATCAAAAGTTTTAAAAAATTTCATTTATAAAAATTTGTTAAATTTTTCAACCAAAACTAATACAGAATTTGGGGCAAAGACGATAATTTTCTATTTAGATTCAATAGCTCACTTTCGTTGGAAAGTATAGTTTCTTCTTGTTCATCTACCTCTTTAATTAAACTTGCAATTCTCTCAATTTGAGGAGCAGTAGGAGGATTTGTAGTATTATCTATAGCACTCATTAATGAACGGATTTCTTCTCGCAACCTTGGTTTTTGTCTGTAAGTCATGGAAGGAGGTGGACGCATTAAAAATTCGAATTTATGTTCTACAATTTTCTTGTGAATTTTCTTTGCATCATTTGTGTCTTGTGAAGAGTCATTATTTAATTTTTTAATAAGGTCTTCGAGTTGATCAGCTGAAAAGGAAACCTTGTCAATTAGTTTATGAGTTTTGCTTAATAAATCGCGAAGGGTAAGTAGAGCCTTCAATTTTTTCCTATAGTCATCGGTAGGCATTTTAATTCTGTTGTCCCCTACAACAGTAATTTTTTCTTCTAATTTTAAACCTTCATAATTAATCCTAGCGGTATATTCACCAGGTACAACTTTCGGTCTTATTTCATTAGAACTAAATCCCTCTTCAATTTTATTTTCTAGGGTTACAGCAGCATCGTACCCGAGATCCCAAATAACCCTATTTACACCCTTTTTAGCATCTTTCATCTCAAGTGAGGTTACTAAAGAACCCTTTTTATCAAATATATCAATATTCACTGGGGATTTTGCATCTTTCTGAAGGCTAAAGTTAATATAAGTCCCATATTCTGGATTTTTAGCAGCATAAGTTCTATCACCCAAATTTTCTATTCTCCAATACATATTCCATAGAGTTCCCTCTCTAATTGGAAACAAATGAATTGGTTTTCCTATTGAATTTTTTAGCTCTTCAATTGGATGAATATCGTCAAGAATAAAAACTCCTCTCCCGTGTGTAGCGACAATTAAGTCACGATCTCTTGCTTGAATTCGTAAATCCCTAACCGAGACATTGGGAAGATTATTGTTTATTTTCTCCCAACTCTTACCCATGTTCCAACTAGCAAAAATACCATGTTCCATACCGGCAAAAAGAAGATTTGGATTATGTGGATCTTGTCTAACAACTTTAACATAGTCATCTGATGGAAGATTTGAAGTAATTTTCCTCCATGATTTT
>CACJHA010000067.1 GCA_902593075.1 uncultured Bacteroidota bacterium | reverse complement strand
AATCATTTACTACAACCTCATAGGGTCCACCCGCAGATGGAGTGGCTAATTTTAATTCCCATTCACCGTCATTATCTGCAATTACTGAAGAAAATTTTCCCCAGCTCCCATTGATTTCAATTTTCTCATTTGGACTAGATTGTCCCCAAAAAGAGACCTCAGTTTCACGTTGTAATACCATATAGTCAGAAAAAACGGAAGGCAGAGCTAAATTTTCGACTCTTGAGTTACAAGAAAAAAATAAAAAAACAATTAAAATTAAATTGGTTCTTAATAGCATAATTTTAAAATTAACTTACAACGGATAATGTTATGGCGAGTTACAGGTGTAATTTCGGTTTCTCTTCTGATTAAAAATTTTTTCATTATTAATTATTTTAACTTTACTAAGTCTAATTTATAAAGTATATAGTTTTAAACTATATATTAAATTGATTTTTTTAAATTAAAAATAATGAGAAGCAAAAAAATGTTATTAGCAACAATCATGATTTTAGGGTGTAAATCAAATCAAGTAAATTGTAATGAAATAAACACCCCACTAAATGTTGCTTGTACAAAAGAGTATAGACCAGTTTGTGGTTGCAATGATAAAACTTACTCTAATCCTTGTGTTGCTTCCTCCTTCGGAATTTCTGAATTTACTTATGGCGAGTGTAAATAAAAAAAGGTCTAGAAAAACTAGACCTTTTAATTGAGATACTATTAATAAATAATGTTATCTAACACTTTTTACAAGCCTCATAATATGTGCTCTTTTAAGATCTCTAATCTCATCCATAGCCTGTAAGTTTTTTACTTGATCATCACCAAGTGGATTTGTTTGATCCATATTATTATATACAGTTTCTAAAGAATCGTAAAAATCAGCAGTTATATAATTAAACCCTTGGTCAGAACCATAATGATTTAATACCTTATGTAAACCCCAGCCTTTTCTTAAACCTGACTCTTTGTGAGCAGGCATAAAAGTTTCTAGTTCCATTTTTTCATACTCAGCAGCCTTGTATGGCATCACATCCATATAATTAAGAACCACGACAGGCGGCGGTGTTCCATTTGCTTGAGGGCCGTAACCGCCTTTAAGTGATACTAAAACCTGATAATTTCGGACATAGTTTCTACTAGTCTGAATCTGAGCAGCTCTCCAATCACCGGCAGAAATCCCCTCAAGTTTGTCAATAGAAGGATTGCTCCCTCCTGATAAACTAGTTGTAAGGTGAGCATATACAAAGGTAGTAGTCATATCATTTGCAGCAGGATTTACTATTTGCCACATATCCCATCCTACAATGTCACCGTTCTTGATCCTTTCCTTGTGGTACTTTGAGAAAAATTTTTCTTCTAATTCCAAATGTTTTTCAACATTTTCATTTTTTACCTTTCCATACCAAAGGTTTACATATAATTTGTCTTGTGCATTTGTAGAAATCACAAAACAAAATGTCATAATTAGTAATAAATAGTTTTTCATAATTTAGATATTTAATTGGTTAAAATTTAATCTTTTGATAAGTTGACCCATACGCCAGCAACAACCATAACCGCAAAAGTTATTATAAAAACAAGCGCTGCTGGTTCAGGCATGAAGGCTGGAGGCCAACTGTCTGCTACTGAATATCCAGTAAAATCGATATAGCTTTTCGTGACTTCAGATAATTCTGCACCATTGGATAATAATTCAGACAACCTGTATGATTGTGCAAGTTGTGAGTTATATAAATAAGAAAAAACGTTGTATCCAAAAAAAACAGTGCAAAGCCCAAAAATCGTTACAAGCACCTTCCCTAAGGTGTTTGCATTGTTTTCTCTTTGAAATCTAATGAGTCTAAATGTTATAAAAATCAGAGCAGCAAAGGTCAAACAATAAATTGCATTCGCAACAAATGCTAATTGATAATAATTTAAAACTTCTATTTCGTTCATAATTTATATTTTATTTATTCTTTATTTAAAAAAATGAATTTTCTAAAAACAACTCTATGACTTAAATCACGAAGATTCATAAATTTTTTCCCTTGAGAAGATGCACCCCAATCTACCGAAGGTCCAGAACTTGTCTTCAAAAAGTCTTGATATGAATCAAACCAATCTACGGTAAAATGTGTCCATGAAACATCGGTTCCAGGATTATCAATTCTTTTTGCTAAAGACCATCCTTTTCGAAGTGAGTTAGAAGATATTGATTTAGTATTTAACTTTTCATAGTCTTCATAAGACTTGTAATATCCATGTTTAGCTTTCATAAAATTACAAACAGCAATGTCTGGATAAGTTGTAACACCTTTTTGAAGCACTTCAGCAACATTTTTTACTTGAGTTGTAAAAACAATTTTTCTGTTTTCAGCATTATTTTTTCCCCATTCTTCTAATTCCTCCTCAGTTAAATCAGGAAATAAATCAGTCCATTTTGGAGCCTCAAAATCCTCATCTGAATTTTCTAAATCGTATATAGCTACAGCTAAGTGCGTATAAGGAAATTGTGGCCCAT
>CACJHA010000066.1 GCA_902593075.1 uncultured Bacteroidota bacterium | reverse complement strand
TTGGCAGCTATAACTTTTCCTCATACAATTGTTATGGGATGGCTAAAAATTTATAAGCCTAAAACAAAAAGTAAAATTTAATTAAATGTATATTTATAAACTTATAAAAACTAGAAGTTTAAGATGTTTGATAATTTAAGTTCAAAACTGGAAAGAGCCTTTAAAGTTTTAAAAGGTCAAGGTAAAATTTCAGAAATAAATGTTGCAGAAACAATAAAAGAAATTAGAAGGGCCCTGTTAGATGCAGATGTTAATTTCAAAATTGCAAAAGAATTCACAAATAAAGTAAAAGAGAAAGCTCTCGGAAGAGATGTTTTGAATAGTATAAATCCAGGCCAATTAATGACAAAGATTGTCAAAGATGAACTCACTAATCTTATGGGTGAAAAGGCTGTAGGACTTAATTTAACAAATAAACCTTCAATAATTTTGATGTCTGGACTTCAAGGTTCAGGAAAAACTACTCTAACTGGAAAATTAGCTCATTTTTTAAAAAATAAAAAGCATAAAAAACCTTATTTAATTGCCTGTGATATATATAGACCTGCTGCAATTGACCAACTTGAAGTTTTATCAGAAGATTTAAAAGTTCCTGTATTTAGTGATAGAGATGAAAAAGACCCTGTAAAAATTGCATTAGATGGGATTAAAAAAGCAAAAAAAGAAAATTGTGATGTTATATTAATTGATACTGCTGGAAGGTTAGCAATTGATGATGAAATGATGAAAGAAATATCCAAAATTCACTTAAAAGTCAAACCTGATGAGACTCTTTTTGTAGTTGATTCAATGACCGGTCAAGACGCCGTAAATACCGCGAAGGCATTTAATGATATTTTAAACTTTGATGGAGTTGTTTTAACCAAACTAGATGGTGATACAAGAGGTGGAGCCGCTTTGTCTATTAGAACAGTCGTTGACAAACCGATTAAATTTATTGGTACCGGAGAAAAAATGGATGCATTAGATATTTTCTACCCTGAAAGAATGGCGGATCGAATTTTAGGTATGGGTGATGTGGTTTCTTTAGTAGAGAGGGCACAACAACAGTTTGATGAGGAACAAGCTAGAAGAATTAGCAAAAAAATAGCTAAAAATCAATTTGGATTTGATGATTTTCTGACTCAGATAGAGCAAATTAAAAAAATGGGAAATGTTAAAGATCTAATGGGAATGATCCCTGGTATGAGCAGTAAAATTAAAGACATAGATATTGACAATGATTCTTTCAAACATATTGAGGCTATGATTAAATCAATGACCTTAGAGGAAAGAAAAAATCCGGATTTAATGAATCAAAGCAGAAAAACGCGAATTGCTCTTGGTTCTGGTCAGGACATAAGTGAAGTTAATAAAATGATTAAACAATTTTTTCAAATGAGTAAAATGATGAAAATGATGCAAGGAGGTAAAGGAAAAAATATGTTGAGCATGATGCAAAATTTTGGAAAGTAGCATGATTCTTTTAGATGGCAAAAAAATCTCTGATGAAATAAAAAATGAAATAAAAGTTTCAGTTGAAAACCTAATACATAAAAAGGATAGACCACCTCATTTAGCAGCTATTTTGGTAGGTGATGATGGTGCAAGTTTAACTTACATAGGTAGTAAAATTCGTTCTTGTGAACAGGTTGGTTTCAAATCCTCTCTTTTTCGTTATAATTCAAACATTTCTGAAATTGATTTAATAAAAAAAATTAAAGATTTGAATTTAGATTGTAAAATTGACGGATTTATAGTTCAACTACCTTTACCAAAACATATAAATGAACAAAAAGTTTTACTATCTATCGATCCAAGTAAAGATGTTGACGGTTTTCATCCCACTAACTTTGGTAAAATGGCCCTAGGTTTGAAAAGTTTTATACCTGCTACTCCCTATGGAATAATAAAATTAATTGAAAAATATGATATTAAAACTGATGGTAAAAATTGTCTTGTTGTTGGAAGGAGTAATATTGTTGGGCGACCTATGAGTATTTTAATGAGCCTCAGAGGGAAGTATGGTAATTCAACTGTTACGTTGGCTCATAGTAAAACTAAAAATTTAAATGAACTTACTCTTAAAGCAGATATTATTATAATGGCTTTAGGTATACCAGAATTTTTAAAGTCTGATATGATAAAAAAAGATTCAACGGTTATTGATGTTGGTATAACAAGGGTAGAGGATAAGTCTAAAAAAAGAGGCTACACAATAAAAGGAGATGTAGACTTTTATAGTGTATCAAAAAAAGCTAAGTTTTTAACTCCGGTACCTGGAGGAGTAGGGCCAATGACCATTGCAATGCTTTTACAAAATACTTTAGATGCTAGACTCTTAATTTCGTCTTAGGATTTTCAATAGCATTATAAATTTTAAGGATTAAATAAGCGAAACCAACCCCTGTAAGGATTAAAATCATAGTTAAATATCCAGAGGAGGAGAACGATAGTCTAATTAATATTGTTGAAATTATGAACCCAGTATTTCTAATTAATTTACTGTATTCCTCAGTGTATCTAAATGAAATCAATAAAATAATCA
>CACJHA010000065.1 GCA_902593075.1 uncultured Bacteroidota bacterium | reverse complement strand
CTTGCAAAAACGTACCATCCAAAAAGCGTACTAAACCAATGTGGGTCAATCGACATTATCCAATCCCATGACATGATTGATTCTGTAACAATATAAAAAACTAAAAACCCTGCTGAAATTCTAAAGTTTTTCTTGTGGTATTTGTTATCCTTAGCTAGATCTTGAGCTAACGAAAATTTTCTAGAAAAATATCTATATAAGCTCCAACCAGCAAGAAAAAATAATCCTCTGGCTAAAACAAATGGAACATTTAAATAACCTTTTTTAGCAGCAATTATTTTATCATGTGCTACTACTTCTGGATCCATCCAAATAAACAGGTGATTTAGATGAAGTCCTGACAAAAATAAAATGAAAATGACAATCAATCCTCCAGGTAGCATATAAGCTGTAATACCTTCCATTACTCTAAAGAGAATAGGAGACCATCCTACTTGAGCTGCTCGATTGATCGCATAAAAAGCTAAGGTCCCCAATGAAATCATAAAGAAGAAAAAAGCAGCTACGTAAAGGGCAGCCCATGGCTTGTTACTCAATTGATGAAAAACGTGCTCGTCATGGGAAATAGAGTGCTCACCTTCTTCTTTTTTGGAATCGTATTTTATACTTAAAGAATTGATGTCAATTTTATCTTTGATAATTATAGAATTATCAGAGTGTTGTTCACCATGATCATGATGAGACATGATTTCTCTGGCCTCCTGAATGTTTTTTGGAGCTGTAATAAATCCATAAGATAAACCCATAAGACCTAATATCATTAAAGTAATTGATAATAATTTTAATCTACGGTTAAATGAATATTTTTCCTCAGCCATCACTTTAGTTTACTTCTAAGTTCCATTACATATTGAGTTATTTGCCATCTTTCATTTTCATTGACTTGACTTGCATGTGACCCCATTGCATTTCTTCCATAAAAAATTACATGGTAAATACTCCCTTCAGTAATTTCTCTGTCTGCATAACTTGGAACACCTAAATATTTTTCTCTAGTCATCAAAATACCTTGACCATTGCCTTTATTACCGTGACAAACTGCACAATAAACACCATACAACTCTTTGCCTTTTTTAAGATTTTCCTCGTTAAATTCAATAGGTGATTTAAGATTTAATTTTGCAGTATCGTATCCTTCATTTGAATTTGGGTAATCGTAAGGAGTCCATCCTCTTGAAATTGTTCCATCCACTGGAATTTGAGCTTCTATCCCATTACGAAAAGCCTTAGACTCTGCATAAGCTTCATAACCAATTGGTTCATACATATTTGGAAAATATTGATAATTTGGTTGAGATGAATCATAACATCCAACAAGTGATAAACTGAAGAATAAACCTATAAATAAAATTTTTATATCTTTCATCTACTCTTCTTTTTCATACATTTTAATTTCTAAAGCCCCTGTCTTTTTTAAAAGTGCTTTTATTCTTTTGTCCTCACCGTTTGAATGAATCTCAATTAGAAATTTATCGTCAGTAGTCGACGATAAAGGATTTTCTGGCTTTTTAAATGGCCATAATTTACTTCTAAGATAGAACGTAATAACCATTAAATGGGCTGCAAAGTAAACTGTCATTTCAAACAAAACTGGGACAAAAGATGGCATATTTTCAAAAAAGGTAAAGCTGGGTTTTCCTCCTATATTTTGGGGCCAATCTTCAATCATAATAAAATCGATCATTAGTACTGCTATTGAAAGCCCAATACATCCGTATATAAAGGACATTATTGCTATTCTTGTTTCATTTATTCCCATCACTTTATCAAGGCCGTGTACTGGAAATGGAGTATAGACCTCATCTATACCGCATTTATTATCCCGAAGAATCTTAACTGCATTCAACAGAGTATCATCGTCATCATAAATAGCATGAATGTATTTATTACTTTCCACCATCTCTTAATTTTTTATAATTATCCCCTGAAGTCTTCAGAATTGTTTTCACTTCTGCTTGAGCAATAACTGGGAAAGTTCTTGCATAAAGAAGAAATAAAACAAAGAAGAATCCTATTGTTCCAATAAATATACCTATATCAACGAAAGTCGGAGAAAACATTGTCCAAGAAGATGGTAAATAATCTCTGTGAAGTGAAGTCACAATAATCACAAAACGCTCAAACCACATTCCAATGTTTACAACTATTGAAATAAGAAATGAGAAAATAATACTAGTCCTTAATTTCTTGAACCACATAAATTGAGGTGAAAAAACATTACAAGTCATCATTGACCAATAAGCCCACCAATAAGGCCCAGTTGCCCTGTTTAAAAAGGCATACTGCTCATATTCAACACCCGAATACCAAGCTATAAATAATTCTGTTATATATGCAACACCCACAATTGATCCTGTAATCATTATAACTATATTCATAAGTTCTATATGTTGTACTGTGATGTAATTTTCCAGATTACATACCTTTCGCGTGATAATTAATAGTGTTTGAACCATGGCAAACCCAGAAAAAACTGCTCCAGCAACAAAATAAGGAGGAAATATTGTTGTATGCCATCCAGGTATCACGGAAGTAGCGAAGTCGAAAGAGACAATTGTATGCACTGATAAAACAAGTGGCGTGGCTAATCCAGCTAAAACAAGAGAAACCTCTTCAAATCTTTGCCAGTCTTTAGCCCTACCTGACCAACCAAAGCTAAGAATAGAATAAATTCTCTTCTGAAATGGTTTAACTGCTCTATCTCTTATCATTGCGAAATCTGGGAGTAGTCCCGTCCACCAAAAAACTAGAGAAACTGACAAATATGTAGATATTGCAAAAACATC
>CACJHA010000064.1 GCA_902593075.1 uncultured Bacteroidota bacterium | reverse complement strand
CAAGATGCTTCAATTAATGACATGACACTAAAATATCCAGTAAATATTGAAGAAATGAAAAATATACATGGAGTAGGTGAGAGTAAGGCCAAAAAATATGGTGGCGAATTTATAAAAGTAATTGAAGATTATGTGGATGATAATAAAATCCTTAGAAATGAGGAATACACTGTTAAAACTACAGGATCAAAATCAACTCTCAAACTTTATCTTATTCAGTCTATTGACAGAAAATTACCATTACCAGATATTGCATATGCAAAAGGTATGTCTATGGATGCTCTTCTTTCGGAGGCCGAGACAATAGTCTATTCAGGAACTAAACTTAATATAGATTATTGGCTTGATGAAGTTTTTGATGAGGATCAGCAACAAGAACTTCATGATTATTTTTTAGATTCAGAAACTGATGACGTTAATTTAGCATTAAATGAATTTGATGGAGAATTTGATGAAGACGAAATACGTTTGTACCGCTTAAAATTTTTGAGTGAAGTGGCAAATTAATTTAAAAATTGTAATTTAATAATATGGAAAAGGGTATTTACGCTAAAATAATAACAGAAAAAGGAGAAATTTTAATCTCTTTAGAATACAAACTCACCCCCAAGACTGTTGCAAATTTCATAGGTTTATCATTAGGAACTTTATCTAAATATACCAACAAAAATAATATAAGGTTTTATGATAACTTAACTTTTCATAGAGTTATCCCTGACTTTATGATTCAAGGGGGTTGTCCTAATGGAAATGGAATGGGAGGTCCAGGATATAATTTTAAAGATGAATTCCATCCTGATTTAAAACATGATAAACCGGGAGTTTTGTCAATGGCTAATGCTGGACCGAATACTAATGGAAGTCAATTTTTTATTACTCATCTTCCAACTCCTTGGCTTGACGGTAAACATTCAGTTTTTGGAAATGTAATAGAAGGGCAATCTATTGTAGATTCAATTTCAAACGGAGATATAATTCAAAAAATTGAGATTATTAGAGTAGGAGACACTGCTGAAAAGTTTGATGAGGTAAAAGTTTTTGAATCAGAGATTATTAACTAACTATTTTTATTCATATTTTGGCTCATTACCTTTAATCCATTTTATATTACATCCCATACTTGGATATTGTAAAAATTTAGTTCCAGAATTTTTTTTTAACATATCTATAGCATAAATTAAATCTTCTCCTGTAATTTCAATCTCATTATTTGGCCTTGATTTATCGTATCTACCATGATAAAACAGTTTATGATTTTTATCAAATAATAGAAATTCGGGAGTACATAAAGCTTGGTAATAGTGTGCAACTTCTTGACTTTTATCAAAAAAATATGGGAATTCAATTTTTTTTTCTTTGGTCAATAAATTCATTTTTTCAGGTGAATCTTGAGGATAATTTATAATGTCATTACTTGAAATTGCTATTGACATAATTTCATTTTCTTTAATTTTATTACAAAGGCCAATTATATGTTCTAAAAGATGAATAACATAAGGGCAGTGATTACACATAAATATTACAAGAGTACCTTTTCTCCCATAGTAATTCGAAATATTTTCTTCAAGATTTCTAGTAGTGTTTAATAATTTAAAATCTTTTAATTTTATTTTATCTCTGCTAAGACTCGATGCGGTTAAGACCATAAAAATTTAATTAATTTAATTTAGTTCATGAAATGAGAATAAAAAATCATATTTGCTAATAAATGTTGCGTTCCGATCCAATATCCTCTAAAATTTGTGTTATCTGTCATAATTATAATTTTGCCCCTTCCATTTGATTGAATTTTGAAGGGAACAGTATTGGATAAGGTTTTTATATTTTCTTTAGATATATATCCACTAATTAAAGGACTTTTATCATATACTATTGGGTTGTTGTAACTATGTTTGTCAGGCTTTAAAAATATATCAGTATTTCTAAATAAAGCAATTGAATTGTTCTCTATTCCAAAATTAATAGGGTTAGTTCTATCTAAATTGGCTTTAAAAATTGCTCCAGAAATATTTTGAGCTCTTTGGAAATTATTCCTATTAACAAAATTGATATTTTCAGCAATTAATTCATTTTCTATAATTTCAATTTCAATTAATTTATTTCTCTTTGCCCATTTTATTGCTTCCCTATAAAGAATCAGAGTACCCCCTTTTTCTATCCAAGATTTAATTTTCTGAATTGTTTTATCACTTAAATTTCCACTATAACTAGGAAATATAAAATGTGTATATTTTTCTAAATTTAATCTTTCTAAAATTCTGGTATCAATTTTTGTGATGGGAATTTCATACTGTCTATCCATTATATACCATATTTCACCAGCATCGTAACTTCTTACACCGTCGCCAACCAATAAAGCTATTTTTGGTTTTTTAATAGTTTTAAAATTCCTTGAACCAAGATCAATCCCTTCTTGAGAAGCTCCGGTATTGGTTTCATAAATATTCAATTCGGAATCAATCGAAACTTTTGAAAGGATTTTGTGAATTTCATTTGATTTCAAATTTTGATTTTGAGTTGGAACAATGATTGTTCCATAATCGAAGGATTTGTTATTAATTTTAAACTTTTTCATTGAAACTTTAGCTCTCAAACCGTTGTCCAATATATTGTACAGGGCTTTTGGATATAAATAACCGTGAGTTTCAAAAATATAAGCATAATCAGCCCTTTTTAAATTTCTTGTAATGATTTTTTGGTTATTTTCTATCAGCCCACCAATCAAATCCGTGTCACTAATTTTCTCAAAATTTACATCAAAAGCAAGTGGTATAGTCCATGATGATACATCATAGAATGTACTGTCTTTGAATTTTTTCTGTGTATTGAAAATAGCTTGGATTAACTTGAATTTATCTTGATTGTAGGGAACAACAAAGCTGTTTTTAATTGAAAACTTTTTTCCATTTAACGTTACATCTTTTTTTAAATTATGAATTTTAATATTATGAAACTTGAGGACATCTATAAGCTTGTATGTTGACGAAATATCTTTTTGATTTCCAAATAAAATAGCTTTGTTTTTCTTTTTTATTGCTTCTAGTCTTGAATTATTGAAAAATTCCATTTGATACTCCAATAATTCATCTTTTAGTGAATTTGCAGCTTTTAAAGTAGAAATAGCAGTTTTAAA
>CACJHA010000063.1 GCA_902593075.1 uncultured Bacteroidota bacterium | reverse complement strand
TCAAGTAACAGCTTCTTCTCCAGGAAAGAATAATGATGTAACAGATGTATCTGACGATGGAGATGATACCGATGGAAATACAACGAATGATTCAACAGTAGTTGAAATAACTGCTTCACCAAGTTTAGAAGTTACTAAGACAGCAACAGTTACCGACAATGGAGATGGTATAGTTGGAGCATCAGACACAATTGTCTATACTATCACAGTTAGTAATACCGGTGGAACATCTCTTTCACAGATTTCTCTAGTTGACACCTTAAAAGATGGAAATAATGGAAATCTTTCATTACTCGCAGGACCTACATTTACCTCCAATAGTGGTGGATCCAATCAAAATAATTTGGTTGTAGGTGAATTCTCTACTTACACTGCTACTTACACTATATCACAAGCAGCTGCTTATACATCTTCGGTTAAAAATAGTGTGATTGTTACTGCTTCTTCACCAGGGAAAAGCAACAATGTTACTGATACCTCTGATGATGGCGATGATACCGATGGTAATACAGCTGATGATTCAACCGATGTGGAAATTGATCCTAATCCTATTTTGGAGGTAACGAAAACAGTAACTGTTACTGATAACGGAGATGGTTATACTGGTTCTGGAGATGTGGCTAACTATACCATAACTGTTGAAAATAAAGGTAATGTAACCTTGTCGAGTCTTACAGTTACCGATAGTTTAACCGATGCGAATGGTGTTTCTCTTACAATGAGCAATGGTCCATTTTTCTCAGGCTCTACTCAAGGATCAAATGCTGGTACCTTACTGGCTGGTGAAACAGCAACATACAGGGCATATTATATTATTACTGATGCAGCTGCATCAACAGGTCTGATATCAAATATCGCTACAGCCACAGCCTCTTCCCCAGGACAAACTAATAACGTGAGTGATACTTCTGATGACGGAGATGATACAGATGGAAATACAACTAACGATCCTACTGAAGTTTCAATGAACCCTATACCTTCAATTGAAGTTGTTAAAACAGCTAGGGTTATCGATACAGATAATGATAACATCAATGATACAGGAGATGTTATTGTATATACTATAACGGTCAATAATACAGGTAATTTATTACTTACAAATGTTACCCTATCGGACACTTTAAAAGATGGGAATGGCAACGCACTATCTCTTTCCAGTGGTCCAACTTTTACTTCCGCTTCTGCTAACTCAAACTCTCAGATTCTCCAAGTTGGTGGAAATTCAACCTTTACCGCAACTTATACTATAGTTCAAAGTGTAGCCTATACTGGAGAGGTAAGTAATATTGCTTCTGTTACCGCAAATACAACAGGAAACGTAACTGTTACAGATATAAGCGATGATGGAGATGACACAGACGGTAATGTTGTGGACGATCCAACAATAGTTCAAACTGAGCCGAGGGCTATGGTCGAAGTCACCAAGGTAGCAACGGTTACTGATTCAAACAGCAATGGCAAGAACGACACTTCTGATATTATTGTTTACACGATAACGGTAGCCAACACGGGTAGTGTAACCTTATCAGGTATTGCACTTAATGATACTTTAACCAATGGATCGGGAGGTGGACTCAATCTTACTTCTGGACCTACCTTTACTTCCAATACGGGTGGTTCAGCTCAAAATGCTTTAGTTGCTGGAGAATCAGCTACTTATACAGCAAGCTATACCATTACTCAAGCTGCAGCCAATACAGGATCTGTTAATAACACCCTGCAGGTTACAGCCAGTACCCCTGGTAATACTAATGATGTAACAGATGTATCTGACGATGGAGATGATACAGATGGTAACACCACTAATGATCCAACGATTGTACTTACTTCTTCAGACTCTTCGATAGAAACTACCAAAACAAATGTA
Source organism: uncultured Bacteroidota bacterium (assembly GCA_902593075.1). Lineage (GTDB taxonomy): Bacteria > Bacteroidota > Bacteroidia > Flavobacteriales > Flavobacteriaceae > TMED96. The sequence goes on along the minus strand of CACJHA010000063.1, from coordinate 1,561 downwards.
GTTGTAGACACAAATAGTAATAGCAAAATAGATCAAGGAGATGTTATAGTTTATCTTATTACTGTAAGGAACACCGGTAATATAACCTTGGGTAGTGTTAATGTTACAGACACCTTAACAGATGGTAATGGAGGGTCCCTTAGTTTAGATAGTGGACCAACATGGAATTCAAATAGTGGGGGATCTGCCCAAGGCACACTTATTGCAGAGGAGGTAGCAACTTTTACAGCTACTTATACCATAAGTGCAGCTGCTGAGAAGACGTCAAGGATTAACAATACAGCTACTGGAATAGCAAGTACACCAGGTAATAGTGGTGATGTAACAGATGTATCCGATAATGGTAATGATGGTGATGGAAACACCACCAATGACCCAACCATTGTGGAGATTACGCCAAATCCATCTATGGAGGTTACCAAAGAAGGTACAGTTACAGATAATGGAAATGGAACTTTAGGAGTTGGAGATACGGTTAATTATTTAATTACTATAGAAAACAAGGGTAATGTAAACCTAACTAGTCCAGTTCTAGTAGATACTTTCACTGATTCTTCAGGAAAACTACTTGCCCTAACTACTAGCCCAACATTTAGATTTGCAGACCTAGGTTCTTCAGAGGGAACCATCAAACCTGATGAAACAGCCCACTATGCAGCAACATATATAATTACTCAAGCTGTAGTAGATGCAGGGGGAGTAATTAATAGTGTTACAGTTACTGCCAGTAGTACAGGTAATCCAGGTGGTGTCACCGATCGTAGTGACGATGGAGACGATACAGACGGTAACACTACCGATGATAACACAGAACTTGTTATCAATCCAAATCCGATTGTAGAGGCGACCAAAACGGCATCCGTAACAGACAGTAACAACAACAATATCAATGATCTTGGTGATACCATAGTATACACCATAACAGTGGAAAATAAAGGTAACGTTACTTTATCAGGACTTACCCTGACCGACACTTTAACGGATGGAAACACAGCATCGCTAACTTTAAGTGCAGGACCTACCTTCACAAGTGCAAGTGCAGGTTCTTTACAAGGAACACTCACAGTTGGAGAGATAGCTACTTACACAGCAACTTATACGGTCAATCAGCAAGCGGTAGATAGTGGAAGTGTTGTAAACACCGTACTTGCAACAGCCTCTTCACCTGGTAATACAAACAATGTAACTGATCGTAGTGACGATGGTGACGACAGCGATGGAGATGTTCAAGATGATAATACGATAGTAAACCTTAACCGTGCACCACTGGTTGAAGCAACGAAAACAGCAACCGTTACTGATAATAATAACAACAACGTAACTGATTTAGGTGATACTGTTGTTTATACAATTGCACTGGAGAACAAAGGTAATGTTACCCTATCAGGAGTCAGTCTTGCAGATACCTTAACCGATGGAAACAGTAGCACACTGAATCTTACCAGTGGACCAACCTTTACAAGTGCGAGTGCAGGTTCTGGACAAACGACATTGGCAGTAGGGGGTACATCTACCTTTACCGCAAGCTACACCATTACGCAAGCAGCCCTAGATACAGGTA
>CACJHA010000062.1 GCA_902593075.1 uncultured Bacteroidota bacterium | reverse complement strand
AAATAAAAATATGACTGATTTTTGAAAAACTAATCTTTAGTTTTCTTAATTGCATCTGTATTCCTTCCCCACAATCAATTAAAATATGATGATTTTTGATTTTTAAAAGTTGAGATGTTGTGTGTTTATTAATCTTCGGGGTTGAAGCACTTGAACCTAATATAGTTAATTTCATTGTGAGATTTCATTTTGAATACACTGATTATAATTTATATTTAAGTTAATCTTAAAATAATTAATTAGAGTCACTTATACCTTTTGTCTTTGTCGCTAAAAGGTACAAAACTGCCATTCTTATTGCAACTCCGTTTTCAACTTGGTCAAGCACAATTGTTTTTTTATTATCCAATACCTCAGAGGTAATTTCAACACCTCTATTAATAGGCCCTGGGTGTAATATTAGAATTTCTTTTCTTAATTTTTTTATTGAAGATAATTTGACTCCATATAGATTATGATATTCTCTCAAAGAGGGAAAATACGTTTGATTCATTCTTTCATTTTGAACTCTCAAAATATTTACTGCGTCACACCAAGCAAGCCCACTCTCTAGGTTTGGCTCGTATTTAACATCTAAATTATGAATGAATTTGGGAATCAAACTTTTTGGACCACAAACTTTTATCTTTGCACCTAAAGTTTTTAGGGCAAAAATATTAGATAATGCGACTCTTGAATGTAAAATATCACCTAAAATAAGAATCCTTTTATTATCTACTGTACCTAACTTTTCATTGATAGAATATGTGTCAAGTAACCCCTGAGTTGGATGTTCGTGTGTGCCATCGCCTGCATTAATAATACATGAATTTGTATTGCTTGTCAAAAATTCAGCTGCGCCTGGACTTGGGTGTCTTATAATAATCATATCTACTTTCATAGCTAATATGTTGTTAACAGTGTCAATAAGTGTCTCACCTTTTGAAATTGAAGATCCAATTTTTGAGAAGTTTATAATGTCTGCACTTAATCTTTTTTCTGCTAATTCAAAAGATAATTTTGTTCTAGTTGAATTTTCAAAGAATAGATTAGCAATAGTAATACCAGTAAGGGTTGGAACCTTTTTTATTTTTCTATTTAAAATTTCTTTAAAGCTATCCGCAGTTTCAAAAATTAAATTAATATCATCTTTCGAAAGATATTTTACTCCTAAAAGATTTTTAACTGAAATTTGTTTCATTATCATCTTTTAATATGTAGACCGCATCCTCTATATTTGATTCTTGCAAATTAACATTAACCCTGTCATTTTGTAGAGTATCTACATTAAGACCAACATAATCAGGTTGAATTGGAAGATGTCTCGTAAATCGTCTGTTGATTAATGTTAATAATTCAATTTTAATAGGTCTTCCATATGACTCAATTGCAATTAATGCTGCTCTTATACTCCTACCAGTATATAAAACGTCATCAATTAAAACTACACGTTTGTCCTCAATATCAAAATTAATATTAGAAAAACTGGCTCTTGGTTGTTTCTTTTTACTTCTATAATCATCTCGAAAGAAAGTAGTATCTAATTTTCCATACTTTAAGTTTTGTATTAAATAATTTTCTTTTAGATTATCAACCAATTTATTGAGAACGAAAATACCTCTTGGTTGTAATCCTATTAAGATTGAGTTTCTAAAATCAAAATGGTTTTCAATTAACTCGCAACTTAATCTGTTTAATAAAACATCTAACGTAGATTTATCAAGAAGTTTTTTTCGTTTCACGAATATATATTAAATATAATTTCGATTGTTTAAGATGTAAAGTTATTTAAATAACATTTATATATAAAAATAATTACTTTTTGTCCATTTTTTCTTTGAGATCTGCTAATGCGTCTAAGTCCCCAAGTGTAGCCTTCTCATTAGATTCAACATTAGATTGATTTTTTATTTTAGGTTTATTTTTTTTGTTATCATTTCTAAATGTTGAAGTATGGGAAGCAACTACTCTTTTAAAATCCTTATTAAATTCAATAATCTTAAATTTAACTTTTTCATTAAGACTTAATCTACTTCCATCTTCTTTTTCCATATGTCTTGATGGAACAAAAGCAGTTATATTTTCATTAAAATTTATAGTAGCACCTTTATCAACGATTTCTGTCAACTCTGTATTATGAATCGTTCCCTCGGAAAACTCTTTTGCATATTTATCCCATGGATTATCTTGTGTTTGTTTATGTCCAAGACTCAACTTTCTTCCTTCAACATCTAATTCCATAACGATTACATCAATATTATCTCCCACTGTCAAAATTTCAGAAGGGTGTTTTACTTTTTTGGTCCATGATAAATCGGATATATAAACCAATCCATCAATTCCTTCTTCAAGTTCAATAAAAACACCAAAGTTTGTAAAGTTTCTAACTATACCTTTATGTTTGGATCCTACAGGGTATTTAGAGGTGATATCAGTCCAAGGGTCTTGTGTCAATTGTTTAATTCCTAACGACATTTTCCTTGATTCTCTATCCATCGTGAGAATTTGGGCTTCAACCTCATCACCAACATTCACAAAGTCTTGAGCAGACCTAAGATGAGTTGACCATGACATTTCTGAAACATGAACAAGTCCTTCAACACCATCTTCAATTTCTATGAAAGCTCCATAGTCTGCAATCACAACCACTTTTCCTTTTACAGTTGAACCCTCTTTAACATTTTCACCTAATTTATCCCAAGGATGATCACTAAGTTGTTTCAATCCAAGTTGAATCCTAGATTTATTGTCATCAAAATCTAAAATAACTACGTTGAGCTTTTGATCCAATTCTAGAATTTCACTAGGATGAATAATTCTACTCCAAGATAAGTCGGTTATGTGAATTAAACCGTCAACACCTCCAAGATCAATGAAAACACCGTATGAGGTAATATTTTTAACAGTTCCTTCGAGAACTTGACCCTTCTCTAACTGACCTATAATCTCTTTCTTTTGCTCTTCAATATCAGCTTCTATAAGGGCTTTGTGAGAAACAACTACATTTTTAAATTCATGATTAATTTTGACAACTTTAAATTCCATAGTTTTATCAACAAATTGGTCATAATCCCTAATTGGCTTAACATCAATTTGAGAACCAGGAAGAAATGCTTCTATTCCAAAGACATCAACAATCATTCCTCCTTTTGTTCTACATTTAACATAACCATTTACAATTTCTCCACTATCATGTGCATTGTTTACTCGTTCCCAAGCTTTTATAGTTCTAGCTTTTCTATGTGATAAAATCAATTGACCTGTTTTATCCTCTCTCATATCAACTATAACTTCAACCTTGTCACCAATTTTTAAATTTGGGTTGTATCTGAATTCATTTAAGGAAATAACACCTTCTGATTTAGCATTTATGTCAATAATGGCCTCTCTATCTGTCATATGTACGACAGTCCCTTCAATTACATCTTCATCTGTTGTGTCTACAAAGTTTTTAGACACTAGTTTTTCAAATTCCTCAATTTTTTTATTGTCGATTTCATCAAGACCTTCTTCGTAGAAATGCCAATCGAAAGTTGCCAGATCTTGGTCAATTTTTTCTTTTATTTTTTTTGATTTTTTTGAAGATAATTTAATTTTTTGTGTTTTCTCTTCAGTATCAATTTTAGCTAATGTCGGATCTTTTTCTTGTTTTGATTTTGATTTAGTCTTTTTAGAAGATTTTATTTTAGAAGTTTTGGATTCGCCTACTTTTTTAGGTTTTGAGGCTTTAGACTTAGTCTTAGTTGATTCTTTTTTATCCGCAACAGATCTGGTTTTCTTAGGTTTGGTTTCTTTTTTGGATGCTTTACTGACCTCTTTAGTTGAAGGGGTTTTTTGTGAAGTTATTTTAGTAGTTGATTTTTTTGAGGCTGATGCAACTTTCTTTTTTATTTTATCCTCTTTTGATTGCTCTTTCTTTTCTTTTTGTTCTTTAGCCATTATTTTAAAATTTGTATCCTGTTAATAGTATGTGAAACTTTAATCGAAATTAACAGAAGGGTTAATAATACTCCGTTTCACTCAATCGAAGAGTTTGCAAATATATGTTTAAATGGATATTTATCAACTATAACTTTAAAATAATTTTATTGATTATTTTTAAAAATTCGATTGTTGAAATTAAAAAAAGTGAACTTCTCTCCTACTCTAAATTGTTTTTTGTACATTAAAAAAATTTCTTA
>CACJHA010000061.1 GCA_902593075.1 uncultured Bacteroidota bacterium | reverse complement strand
TTTTTATTGTATTTAAAATTTCTTCTGAATTAAAGCCATTATTTATTAAAATTTCAAAAATAGAATTAAAATCATAGTAACTATAAAGTATTTGTAAAGCCGAGGCTCCAAGTCCAGAAGAGATATAAAAAAAAATAAATTTATTTCTACCCCATAACTGTTCTAGTGGAGAACCGAACATCCACAAACCAATCATGTTAAATAATATGTGGCTAAAATTTCCGTGTAAAAACATATGTGTTATAGGCTGCCAAATTTGAAATAATGGATTATTATAATAATGTAGGGCCAATAAGTCATATAATTTATTACCATACAATGATGTGGCTAAAAAAATTATTCCATTGATTATTATTAAATGCTTTACAGTATCAGTGATTCTAGACATTATAAAAATTTATTTTGTAATTCTGGTTTTGTAATTGTATAAAATATTTTTTTTTGAAATGGAGACAATAAGTGTTCTTTGCAGTTAAATAAGTTGTTTACAATGTTTTTTTGCTCCTCTTTTTCCAAGAAACTTCCTTTTTTTATTGAAGTAGACTTTGAAATGGACATAGCAATTAAATCTCCATTGCTAAAAGATTTTTTTTTAGGGTCATTTTCAAATTCATCGAATAAATCTTCAATAATTTTATTTGCTTGGTTATCAGAACAAATTTCTGGTATTCCAATAATCTTTAAATTAAGTTTCCCCTCTATTTCTAATCTAAAACCCATTTCTGTAAGAGTATTTTTTAATTCAAAATAAATCAATTTTTGGGTTTCAGTCAAAACAAAATTTAAGGGAAAAATAAGTTGCTGGCTTGAAATATCTGAATTGGTGATTTTTTTCATTAATTTTTCATAAATAATTCTCTGATGTGCTCTTTCTTGATCAATAACTATTAGAGAATTTCTTGTTGAAGTAACTAAATATGAATTCATAATTTGAAAAATCTTATTGCCATAATCACTAATAATTTCATTTATTAAGTCAGCATTGAACAAATTTGAAGAACCAACTTCTTTGTAAATAATTTCAGATTTATTCCAAATTTTGGAATGATATTTTGAAGTTTGATCTTTAAAGGGATTGAAATTTTTATCAATCTCTATTTTAGGTGGAATAGGCTGATCAGATCTTTTTGAATAAGGTATTTCAAAGCTTGATTTTGTATTAAAATCAATAGCTGGTGTAACTTGAAAAATTCCCAAGCTATGCTTTATAGTAGAATTAATTATTGAATATAAACTTTGTTCGTCTTCGAATTTAACCTCAATCTTGTTTGGATGAACATTGATATCTATTGATGCAGGGTCAACCCTTAAAAAAATGAAAAAGCCAGGATAATTTTTTTCAGGTAAAAGTCCTTCGTATGCTTTATTTATAGCATGGAAAAGAAAATTATTTTTTATAAATCTGTTATTAACAAATAAAAATTGCATCCCTCTAGTTTTTTTTGATGCTTCAGGCTTAATTATGTATCCGTTTAATTTTACAAAAGATGTTTTTTCTCTAATTGGTATTAAATTTTCCTCAATTTTTTTTCCAAAAATGTTTTTTATACGGACATGAATATTTGATTTGTGTAAATTGAAAATTTCTGAACTTTTATGATTTAATGATATGTTCAAATCACAATGCGCAATTGATATTCTGTGAAATTCGTTAATTATATGTCTTAATTCTACTGAGTCAGATTTTAAAAAATTTCTCCTAGCAGGTACATTAAAAAATAAATTTTTAACTAAAACATAAGTTCCAACACGCGAAACAACCTTTTCATTTGACTGGATTTTACCTCCTTTAATTTTTAATTTATACCCAAACTTGTCGACTTTACGTCTAGTTACAATTTCTAATTGAGATACTGCGGCAATTGAAGAAAGAGCTTCTCCTCTAAACCCTTTAGAATTTATATTCATTAGGTCTTTAGTTTCGGTGATTTTTGAAGTCGCATGCCTAAGAACACAATTCATCAAATCATTTTGACTCATTCCAATTCCATTATCAACAACTTTAATTGTCTTTTTACCAGATTCATTTAAAAAAACCTGAATTCTGTCTGATAAGGCATCAATTGAATTTTCAACGAGCTCTTTAATTAATGAAGCTGGTCTTTGAACAACTTCACCGGCTGCAATTTGATTTGAAATATTTTCTGGAAGAATTTTAATTATATCTTTCATCAGTATTTTATAAAAATTGAAAAATCAAAATCAATTATGTAAAAAAATATAAAAAAAAGTAAAAATAGTATTGTGATAAAAACTTTATTAAAAGAACGGTTTTCTTTTATTCTTTTTCTTATCCTTTCTTGATTCCAAAAATTGCCTCTATTGTTTGTAATAAAATTCTCTCTACTACTTCTTATCCTTGAATCTATGGAATAATCTATTGGTTGATTTTTTTCTTTGAGATAACGTGGTTTATAATTAAATTTTCTATTTCTATTTAGTTTGAAAAAAGAATTTTTAAACATTAAATATAAATTTATGATTTATTCAATTCCATCATTTTTATTGATGTATACGCTGCATCAATACCCTTATTTCCAAATTTACCACCCGACCTTTCATTTGATTGTTCAATATTATTATCCATTAAAACACAAAATATGACAGGAATTAAGGATTTTAAATTAATTCTTGCAATAGCATAAGAAACTGACTTACATAAATATTTAAAATGTTTTGTATCACCTTTTATCAAGCATCCAATAACAATTATTGAATCAAATTTTGATTCTTTTGATTTTTTTTTTGCCTCAAAAATTAACTCAAAACTGCCAGGTACTTTTGTGATAAATATATTTTCATTAAGGATACCATTATGGGTAAGAGTTTCAATAGCTCCTTCTAAAAGTTTAGAAGTAATTTGATTATTCCATTCAGAAACTATCAATGAAATTTTATATTTTTTTCTTGAAGAAAAAGTATTTTCATCTACTTTTTTTGGTATGTTAATACCAGAATAATTCATATTTTTATTCTGTTTTTGCAATTTGTATATCTATAAATTTCGCTTCTTTAGAATCAGGAAAATTATTTTTGATTTTTTTAAAATACTCTGATGCACTATTTTTTTCTCCTAATCTTATCGATAACAGACCAGCTTTATACAAGTATTTTGGTGTTGTATAACTATTTCCATTAAAACTAGAAGCCTTTTCATAGCTTAACAGAGCTTTTTTTTGATCACCGATTTGAATATAAGCATCACCTAATACTCCTTTTGCAATTGAGGATAACAAAACATCTTCTGAATTAAAGTCTTTTAAATATTCAATTACTTTGTCATATTGCTTCAAATTTAAATAAGACATCCCTATACTAAATACTGCAAGATTTGATGAAGGTGTGTTTTCGTAGTTTTGAATTATGTCTAAAAAGCCAAATTTTCCACCACCACCATTAATTGCGTAATTAAAAAAATCGTTCTGTTCTTCAGTATTTAATGCAAGGTTAAAATAATATTGAGCTTGGTTGAGTTCAGTTATAGCGTCTTCTTTTTTTGGCTCAAGAATAAATGTTTTATAACCCAGGAAGACAAACACAGAAATAGTAACTATAATCAAACTAGAAAATATTAAACTTTGATATTTAGAGACAAATTTCTCTGTCTTTGATGCTCCTGAATCAAGACTTTCAAAAACTTCTGCTGTAGTACTCTCGGCGTGTTCTTTGTTTAAACCCTTTCTCTTGGAATTAAATCTTTTTCCACCTCTCTTATTGTAAGTTGCCATAATTCCGCAAATTTAAACTTTATTCTTCAACAATAAATGATAATGACTAAATAATATTCTGTTATTTAAGTTATAAATTCAGTATGGGTTTTATATTTGCTTTTTAGATGAGATTAGAAGAACTTTCAATAACAAATTATAAAAACATTGATTCAAAAAATTTTCTCTTTAAAGAGGACATAGTTTGTATGGTTGGAGATAATGGAGTTGGTAAATCAAATATTTTAAGTTCAATTTACCATCTTTGTTTTGGAAAGTGCTTTATTAATTCCTCATCTATCTCGAATATTAAATTTGGTAGTAAATTTTACATGATTCAAGGTATATTTAGTAAAAATAATGCTCAAGAAAACTTAAATTTTAGTTATAAAAAAGGGGAAACAAAGGTCTTTAAAAGAAATGGAAAATTATTTAAAAAAATTTCTGAACACATTGGACAATTTCCTCTAGTAATGGTATCTCCTCATGATAATGATATAATTTATGGAGGAAGTATATATAGAAGAAATTTAATGGACGGGATAATTGGCCAAACTGATAAAAAATTTCTTAAAGATTTAATTAGTTATAAAAAAATTTTGTTGCAAAGAAATGCTTTGCTGAAAATGAACTATAAAAAATCAAAATTAGATGCTGGTGTTTTAGAAATATACGATGAAAACCTCATAGAGTTAGGAAATATAATTCATGAAAAAAGAAGATTGTTTATTGAGGTTTATAAAAAGATATTTAAATCCTATTATTTATTGATTTCAGAAAATAAAGAATCAGTCGAAATTAATTTCAAAAGTCAACTTAATAAGGAAAGATATAGGGATTTAATTAAAAAATCACTTGAAAGAGATTTGCTATTTCAATTTACAACTCAAGGTCCTCATAAAGATGATCTAGAGTTCTTATTAAATGGATCTCCAATTAAAAAATTTGGAAGTCAAGGACAACAAAAATCCTTACTTATATCTCTTAAATTAGCCCAATACGAATTTTTGAAAAAAAAATTGGATATACAACCAATCGTTCTTTTAGATGACATTTTTGATAAATTAGACCAGAAGCGAGTGGAATTAATTATGCAACTAATTGAAGACAAATATTTTGGACAAATTTTTATT
>CACJHA010000060.1 GCA_902593075.1 uncultured Bacteroidota bacterium | reverse complement strand
TCTAAAGAAGGTGAGATTTTAAAGTCTGGTTACATTGCTTTGCAGTCAGAAAGTCACCCAGTTGATTTTAGAAATATTCGCCTTCTTAATTTATGTGGTTGTATGGACTCTAAGGCGAAAAACTACAAAAACTACTTCGTTAAAGAAGATAATTCTAAGTGCATTTATTAAAATTAGTCGCTTTTTTTTTGACATATTTAAAAGTAAGTGCTATTTTAAAAAAAGTTAAACGGATGTATGAATAATTATGATGCAATTGTTGTAGGAACTGGAATTAGCGGCGGTTGGGCTGCAAAAGAATTGTGTGAAAGTGGGCTTAAGACACTTGTGTTAGAAAGAGGCCCAATGCTTGTACACCCAACTGATTACAAAAATGTTGATAAGGACCCCTGGGACTTTGAAGGAGGAAATACCATAACTGAAGAAATAAGACAAAGACAACCTAAACAAAGTAGAAGTGGATATATTAATACTGAAGCAACAACTCATCTTTTAGTAGACGATTTTGAACACCCTTATAATGAGGATAAAAGATTTGACTGGATAAGAGGTTACCATGTAGGAGGAAGGTCATTATTGTGGGGAAGATTAAGCTGGAGACTAAGCGATATAGATTTTAATGCAAATGCAAAAGAAGGGATAGCAGTCGACTGGCCCATAAGATACAAAGACCTTGCTCCATGGTATAGTCATGTGGAAAAATATATTGGAGTAAGCGGCGAAAAACTTGGTTTACCCCAACTTCCCGACGGTGAATTTCTTAAACCAATGGACATGAACTGCCTTGAAAAAGAATTCAAAAAATCAATTAAAAAAAATTATCAAGATCGTTTAGTTACCGTTGGTAGAATAGCAATTATTACAGAGGGGACTAAACCTGGATTAAATAGAGTTCAATGTCAATACAGAAATCGATGTAGAAGAGGGTGTCCATATGGGGCTCCATTTAGCAGTAACTCCTCTACCCTTCCTGCAGCTGAAAAGACAGGTAATATGATACTGAGGCCTAATTCAATAGTTTATGAAGTTATATATGATGAAAATAAAAATAGAGCTACTGGAGTTAGAGTTATAGATTCAGAGACTAAAGATGTAATAGAATATAAATCAAAAGTTATCTTTTTGTGTGCTTCTACAGCGCCTACTACTTCAATTTTAATGCAATCAAAATCAAGTAGATTCCCTAATGGATTGGGAAATGATTCAGGGGAATTAGGACACAACTTAATGGACCACCACTTTTTACTCGGTGCTGATGGAGTATATGATGGCTTTGAAGATAAATATTATAAAGGCAGGCATGCTAGTTGTATTTATATTCCTAGGTTTAGAAATTTGGGTGGATCTACAAATCATAAAGACTTTTTGAGAGGCTATGGTTTTCAAGGTGGAGCATGGAGAAGTGACCATAGAGAATTGATAAAAAAAACTGGTTACGGAAAAGATTTGAAGGATGCTGTTTTAACACCTGGAGGTTGGGGTATGAGTCTTGGGGGATTTGGTGAAGTTCTTCCTTATCATGATAATAAAATCTACTTAGATTACAATAAGAAAGATAAGTGGGGGCTGCCTACTATAACCTTTGATGCTGAAATTAAAGAAAATGAAAAAGCAATGAGAAAGGATATCAAACAGCAAGCTGCTGAAATGCTCGAATCAGCTGGTTTTCGTAATGTTCGAGAATATGATAATGAATATGCAATGGGACTAGCTATTCATGAAATGGGAACAGCAAGAATGGGGCATGATCCAAAAACTTCTTTACTAAATAAGTATAATCAATTACATGCCGTTCCAAACGTTTATGTTACGGATGGTTCAGCAATGACATCATCTGGAAGTCAGAACCCTTCACTTACTTACATGGCTTTAACTGCCAGAGCAGCAAATCATGCAGTTAAAGAATTAAAAAAAATGAATTTTTAATCAAAAAAAAATGGATAGAAGAAAAGTATTGAAAAAAATTGGATATGGAAGTGCTGCAATAGTTGTTAGTCCACAAATTATAAACATGCTCCATAGTTGTAAATCAAATGTGAATAAACATTCACCATTTTTCTTTACGAATGATCAATATCAATTTGTTTCAAAAATAATGGAACTTATTATACCTAAAACTGATATCCCTGGTGCTATTGAGTTAAAACTACCAGAATTTTTAGATAACTATATTGTTGTTGTAATGAATCAAAATGATAAAGAAACTATTTTAAGGAGGACAAATAACTTTATCCAATTAATTCTAAATGAAACGAAAAAAAATAACTCTAAGGAAATCAACTCAAATGATCTTAACACCCAACTAAAAAAATATCTTCTAGCAAGTGATGAACAAACAGAGAGTTGGGAAAAAGATTCTAAAAGTCAAGAATCAGAAGTTTACAATTATTTAATTCATATTAGATCTCTAACTTTAAATGCATTTAGATTAAATGAATACATTGGAGAGAAAGTGTTGGCTTATGACCCTATACCTGGAGACAGAAAGGTTTGTCTTGACCTAAAAAAGACTACAGGGGGTAAAAGATGGTCACTACTTTGATATCCATTATATTCCTCTAATGTTATATTGAATAAAATGTGGTTATTCAGCAAATTTAATTTTGTAGTTTTAGAAGATTGATAAGAATTTTTATTTGAAAAGTAAGTTTTTAGTTGGTATAATTTTATTTGTTTTTTTTGTTATTTCGTTTTTAACAAATATCATTGGCCCTCTCGTCCCTGACATAATTAATGCATTTAATTTGAGTTTGTCGATGGCTGCCTTTTTACCCTTCTCATTTTTTTTAGCATACGGCGTTATGTCTATACCTTCTGGATTTTTAGTTGAATACTTAGGTGAAAAAAAAGTGATGATCTTGGCTTTTTTAATTTCATCTATTGGAGCACTTGCTTTTTCAATAAATCCTAGTTATTCGTTGTATATTCTATCTTTATTCCTAATTGGCTCTGGTATGGCTATGCTCCAAGTATCAATTAATCCATTATTAAGAAATATTGGAGGAGAAAAAGAATTTGCATTCAATTCAGTTTTAGGTCAACTTTTTTTTGGACTTGCCTCCTTCATTAGTCCACTTATTTACTCTTATCTAATAATCAGTTTATCCTTTGGTAATGAACCTTCGAACTACTTAATTTTATTTTTAAAAAATATAACATTCCCAAACCTAAGATGGGTGTCTCTTTATTGGATTTTTGCTGTAGTCTCTTTCTTTATGTGTGTCACATTAATATTTACAAATTTCCCTGAGAAAAAAAAACCTCGTAGAGAAAATAAAGAAAAAATAAATAATTACTTAACGATAATTAAAAATCCAATGGTAATCCTTTATTTTTTTGGGATTTTCTCTTACGTTGGGTTAGAGCAAGGCGTTGCAAATTGGATTTCAAAGTTTCTTGAACTTTATCATTCAATAGATCCTCAAATTTTGGGTGCTAAAATTATTTCGTACTTCTGGGGTTTGATGACCCTTGGTACTATTTCTGGTCTTTTTTTATTAAAACTAATTGATAGTAGAAAAATATTAATTTTTTTTACATCAGCTTCCATCATTTCTCTTTTATTAGCAGTTTTTGGGTCATTAAAAGTTTCTCTAATTTCATTTCCGTTGATTGGATTTTTTATATCAACAATGTGGTCAATTATTATTTCTCTTGCTTTAAATTCTACCTCAAAAGACCATGGGGCTTTTTCAGGAATATTAGTTTCTGGTATTATTGGAGGTGCGGTTATCCCACTAATAATTGGAATTCTAGCTGATTTTATAGGTTTAAAATTTGGCATGACCGTACTTTTAATCCCCCTTTTATTTATTTTGACAATCGGATTTTGGTCTAGTCCACTAATAAATAATAAATAACTCCCTCTATTTTATAATTCAAATATTTATCTTAAAATTAATGTCTCTTGATATTAATATTGAATTTACTTAAGTAAGTAATTAATAAAATATGTTACCATTGAAATGTTTACGAAAATTCATAACTTATATGTCCCAATATTAATAATATACAATATGAAAACGATAAAAATGACCCTTTTGACTTTAATTTTAACCCTTTTAATTCCAGAAACCAGTGATTTAAAAGCTCAAACAAATACATCAATGTCTAAAATGCTTGAAAACTATAGTTGGAGGGCTATTGGCCCTGCTAATATGGGCGGAAGAGTAACCGATATAGATGGAGTTCCTGGTGATCCATCTACTTTTTACGTTAGTGGTGCCGATGGAGGTATATTTAAAACAACAAACGGTGGAGTAAGCTTTAACCCTATTTTTGAAAACCAAAGAGCATATTCAATCGGTTCACTAACCATTGCTCCTTCAGATAATAATATTCTTTGGGTTGGTACTGGTGAGGGAGACCCAAGAAACAGTGTTGGATATGGTTGGGGAGTATATAAGTCTTTTGACGGAGGTATGTCATGGAAGCATCTCGGTTTAAAAAATACGGAAAGAATAAAGCGAATAGTTGTTGATCCAAAGAATCCTAACATTGCATGTGTATGTGCACTTGGAAAAGAATGGGGTCCAAATAAAGAAAGAGGTGTCTTTAAAACAATAGATGGGGGGAAAACATGGAAAAAAATACTTTATATAGATGAGAATACTGGTTGTGCAGACATAGCAATGGAGGATAATAACTCACGAATTATGTATGCTGGAATGTGGACATTTAGAAGAAAGCCGTGGAGATTTGATGATGGGGGTAAAAACACAGCACTATACAGAACAATGGATGGTGGTGAAACTTGGAAAAAAATTATGAATGGTCTTCCTGATAAAGATATGGCTCGACCAGGTGTTCACATTGCACAAAGTGAACCGAACATTATTTACTTAATGACGGAAT
This sequence comes from uncultured Bacteroidota bacterium, assembly GCA_902593075.1. Lineage (GTDB taxonomy): Bacteria > Bacteroidota > Bacteroidia > Flavobacteriales > Flavobacteriaceae > TMED96. The sequence goes on along the minus strand of CACJHA010000060.1, from coordinate 100 downwards.
TTGAAGGTGGTGGAACGGCATTTAAATCAGAAGATAGAGGTGAGAGTTGGGAAATGGTTAATGATGATCCTAATATTAATTTTCGTCCTTTCTACTATAG
>CACJHA010000059.1 GCA_902593075.1 uncultured Bacteroidota bacterium | reverse complement strand
ACCTTCAGATTAGATTTAAATTTTTTTTATTTGAGTTTTTAATAATCTAATTTGTTCTCCAAGCATATTATGCTTGTCAGATTTTTTAGCTTCACCAATTAGAATTGTCGCTTCTCTTTTTCTCCTCTTTTGAATTAAAATCCCTGCAAGACTCAATTTTGCCATAGCGAGATCTGTACTCATTGATAATCCAAACGATAAGGCTTTACGAAATGATTTTTCAGCTAAAGTCAGATTTTTTTGCGATTCTATTATTCCATAGAGATAGTGATAATAGCCTATTTGCTTTTTGACAAGTATTTTTTCAGGATTTTTAATTCTGTCTAACCATTTTTTAGTTCCACTAAAATCTTGTTTTCTTAATCTTAGAAAAGCAAAAAAAATATATTCATTTTTAAAATATACAAGAATAAAGAATAAGGATAGAAACAAACAGAAAATCCCGTTACCAATCAAATCCTCGTAAAATTGATAAAAACTCCACCCTATTAAAAGCAATGATATTAATATTTTAAAAATCTTTGGAATCATATTTCTTCCAAAATTAATAAAAGAATTTTAATTAATTTAATGTTATTGTCCAAACTAAAACTTATTGTATATTTGGGAAATTTTAAATCTCCTTAAGCTTTAATATAAATGAAAAGAACCTACCAACCATCTAAAAGAAAGAGAAAAAATAAACACGGTTTTAGGGAAAGAATGTCGACTGCAAACGGAAGAAAGGTTATTTCCAATCGAAGAGCTAAGGGAAGAAAAAAATTATCCGTTTCATCTGAACCTAGGCACAAAAAGTGAAAAATTTTAATTTAAATTATAGAGGTGTTACTTTGATTAAAGTTACACCTTTTTTATTTTTATAAGTATATATGCCTAAAAGAAAAGATTTAAAAAAAGTTCTAATTATAGGTTCAGGACCAATAATAATTGGGCAAGCTTGTGAGTTTGATTATTCAGGTAGTCAAGCTTTACGTTCACTTCGCGAAGATGGAATAGAAACTTTTTTGATTAATTCAAATCCTGCCACAATTATGACTGACCCTACCATGGCAGATCATATCTTTTTAAAGCCTTTGAATACTAAATCAATAATTGAAATTCTATCAGAAAACAATATTGACGCTGTCCTTCCGACTATGGGTGGTCAAACTGCTTTAAATTTATGCATAGAGGCAGATGAAAAGGGAATTTGGGATGACTTTAATGTTGAAATAATTGGAGTTGATATTGAAGCTATTAATATTACTGAGGATAGACAAAGATTTAAGGAATTATTAAAGAAAATTGATATTCCAGTTGCACCAGCCGAGACAGCAAATTCTTTTTTAAAGGGAAAAGAAATTGCTCAGAATTTTGGATTTCCATTAGTAATTAGACCTTCTTTTACTTTAGGGGGAACAGGTGCTTCATTTGTTCATAATTCAGAAAATTTTGATGAATTACTTACAAGGGGTTTAGAAGCATCTCCAATTCATGAGGTATTGATTGATAAAGCACTATTGGGATGGAAAGAGTACGAATTAGAACTATTAAGGGATAAAAATGATAATGTTGTAATAATTTGCTCTATTGAGAATATGGATCCAATGGGAATCCATACTGGTGATTCTATAACTGTTGCACCTACCATGACCTTATCTGATGAAACATTTCAAAGAATGAGAGATATGGCAATAAAAATGATGAGAAATATCGGTGACTTTGCTGGAGGTTGTAACGTTCAATTTGCAGTAAGTCCAGATGATAAGGAAGAAATTATTGCAATTGAAATAAATCCAAGGGTCTCTAGATCTTCCGCATTAGCATCAAAAGCATCAGGATATCCGATAGCCAAAATTGCAGCAAAACTTGCCATAGGTTACACCTTGGATGAAGTTGATAATCAAATTACGAAATCTACATCTGCTTTGTTTGAGCCCTCTGTTGATTATGTAATTGTTAAGATACCGCGTTGGAATTTTGACAAATTTGAAGGATCAGATCGAATCCTTGGATTACAAATGAAATCAGTAGGTGAAGTTATGGGCATTGGTCGCTCTTTTCAAGAGGCTCTTCATAAAGCAACTCAATCACTCGAAATAAAAAGAAACGGTCTGGGAGCTGACGGCAAGGGTTATAAAGATTATAATACAATAATTGACAAACTAACTAATGCAAGTTGGGATAGAGTTTTTGTTATTTATGATGCTATTCAATTAGGAATTTCGTTATCAAAAATTCATGAAATAACAAAAATTGATATGTGGTTTCTGAAGCAATTTGAAGAATTAAATGATCTAGAAGAGAAAATATCAAGTTATAACATAAAAAACCTTGACAAGGATTTACTTCTTGAAGCAAAGCAAAAAGGTTTTGCCGACAGACAAATCGCGTACATGCTTAGTTGCGTTGAAAGTGAAGTATACAAACTGAGGGAAGAATTTAATATTAATAGAGTTTACAAATTGGTAGATACTTGTGCTGCTGAATTCCAAGCCAAAACGCCTTATTATTACTCAACTTTTGAAGCAGAAATGAAACTTAATGAAAAAAATCCTTTCGTTGACAACGAGAGCTTGATTTCAAACAAAAAGAAAATTATTGTTTTAGGTTCTGGACCTAACAGAATTGGCCAAGGAATAGAATTTGATTATTGCTGCGTTCATGGAGTTTTAGCTGCATCAGAGTGTGGTTATGAAACTATTATGATAAATTGTAACCCAGAGACAGTATCTACAGATTTTGACATTGCAGATAAATTGTATTTTGAGCCTGTATTTTGGGAGCATATTTATGATATAATTCAACATGAGAAACCAGAAGGAGTAATTGTTCAACTGGGAGGACAAACTGCACTCAAACTCGCAGAGAAACTTGACCGGTATGGAATTAAAATCATAGGAACCAGTTTTAAATCTTTAGATTTAGCCGAAGATAGAGGTAGTTTTTCAAATCTATTGAAAAACAATAAGATACCATATCCTGATTTTGGTGTAGCCGAAAATGCCGAACAAGCAATTGAACTTTCCAAAAAGTTAAATTTTCCAATTCTTGTAAGACCTTCATATGTTCTTGGTGGACAAGGCATGAAGATTGTTATCAATAAGGATGAGTTGGAAGCTCATGTAGTGGATCTTTTAAGAAAGATTCCAAACAATAAATTATTACTAGACCATTACTTAGATGGTGCAATTGAAGCTGAAGCAGATGCTATTTCAGATGGTGATTCGGTACACATAATTGGTATCATGGAGCATATTGAACCATGTGGTATTCATTCTGGTGATTCAAATGCTACCCTTCCTGTTTTTAACATTGGAGAATATGTTCTGCAGCAAATAAAAGATCATACATTAAAAATTGCAAAGGCCCTAAATACTGTTGGTTTAATAAACATTCAGTTTGCTATTAAAGATGAAAAAGTATATGTTATTGAAGCCAACCCAAGAGCTTCACGTACAGTTCCATTTATTGCCAAAGCTTATAACGAACCTTATGTTAATTACGCTACCAAAGTAATGCTAAGGAAAAACAAATTAAAAGATTTTGAATTTAAGCCCAAATTAGAGGGCTACGCTATAAAACAACCTGTTTTTTCATTTAATAAATTCCCAAACGTTAATAAACAACTTGGTCCTGAAATGAAAAGTACTGGAGAGAGCATTCTTTTTATAAAAAATCTAAAAGACGACGATTTTTATAACTTGTATTCTAGAAGAAAAATGTACTTAACTAAATAATTATAACTTGATAAAAGAAAGAAATAGAAATATAGTAATAGCAAGTATCATTATTTTGGCAGTTCTATCTAGAATAGTCCCTCACCCCCCAAATTTTGCTCCAATAACTGGGATTGCTCTTTTTTCTTCAAAAAAAATTAAAAACAAACTATTTGGAGTTTTACTCCCAATTATTCCGTTGTTCATTTCAGATTTATTTATTGGAATAAGTTTTATAAATATTTTCGTCTACATATCATTTATTATAATTTATTTTTTAGGAACTATATCCCCGAAAATAGATGTAAAAACAGTTTTTTTGTCATCGGTTATTTTTTTTATTTTAACCAATCTTGGAGTTTGGTATTTTGGCTATCCTAAAAATATTGAAGGATTAATTACATGTTTTACTTTAGCGATACCTTTCTTTATAAATACTATTTTAGGTGATTTACTTTACTCCTTCATTCTTTTTAGATCCTATAAAGCTGTCGAGAAATTTAAATTTATGTCCGCATAATTGATTCAAATTTTATTTAAATTTGAATATTGGTTTTTCTAAAATTTAGAAGATTAAAAGGGAAATTGGATTTAAAGACAATGCTGTTCCCGCAACTGTAAGCTAATACCGATACAGGTTTTTTCTATAAACTCAATGCCACTGATTTTTTTTGGGAAGGCGAATAGAAAAAAGCAAGCCAGGAGACCTGCCAGTAAAGATTGTATGATTTTTTCGGGAAAAAAAAATCTACATACCAATTTATTACATATATGAGAGCAAAAGTGAAAATCGTACTCTTGTGTGTCTTTTATATTTCCAATAATTTAAAAGCCCAAGATTTGAATAAAAAAAAGGATTCATTAGACACAAAAACACTTTATTTAGATGAAATAACATTAATTGAAAGTCAAATCCCAATAAAAAGAAGAGAATCTGGAAGAAGTATTATTAAAATTGATAGTATAGATTTAAAAAAATTTGGTGGAAGAAATATTTCTGAACTTTTGTCAACCAAAGCTGGAATAATCACTTTAGGGAATGCGTCAATTACTGGTCAAAACTTAAGATATGCAATTAGAGGTAGTAATAACAATCAGGTTCTTATTTTAATTGATGGGGTTAGAATATCAGACCCTTCCCGAATTGATAATGATTTTGATATAAATTTTTTGAATATAAATCAAATAGAGTCCATCGAGATTCTAAAAGGTGCTTCAAGTTCATTATATGGGAGTTCTGCTTCAGCAGGTGTGATTAATATTACAACA
>CACJHA010000058.1 GCA_902593075.1 uncultured Bacteroidota bacterium | reverse complement strand
ATCAAGGCATCATTGGGGTACGGACATAGATATTATAGATAAAAGATTTGTTCCAAAAGGAGATTTATTAATTGAAAAAAACTATACTGAAAATGGTATTTATAGTCAATTGTTCTATTGGATGAAGAAAAATTCTAAAAAATACGGTTTCTATTTGGTCTATGACGATTCACCCAAAAGGAAAGGATTTAAGTTTGAACCTTGGCATTACAGTTATAAACCTTTATCCGTAATTTTTTTACGACGTTTTATTGAAGGTAATCTTCTTTTTAAAATTACTCAGGACTCCTCCTTACTTGGAAGACAGTTTATTCATAATTCTTTTTTAGAGAGGTATTTGAAAGAAAATATATTAGACGTCAGTATAGACTTGAAATAAATAAATAGTTAATTTAATATAAAGATTAAATAGTTTAAAATGAAAAAAGACTACCAAAAAGCAAAATCAATAAAAGAAAAAACATATTACAATGATGTCTACATTGCTGAAGATTACTATCCATATATTAAATTAGATAGAAATTTAGACACTTTAGATTTACCAGTTCAAGTGCATACCAAAATTGATATTTATGATATTCTAGGATTAGAAACAACAAACGATCAGTTTTTTATGGATATCCACTATAATGTTTATTCTAATGTATATCCTAAACTTTTAAATTACAAAAATGACACAATAGATTTTTTTGATTTTGCAAAATACCCTAGGATTAAACCAATATATGTTGGGTCTGATAGATTAAAAATTACAGATTTAAAAAACGAGGGACTCGATGATATTGACATTACAAACGAGATTATTTACTCAGGACAAATTCAAACAGATTTTTTTTATGATTGGAATCTAAAGGATTACCCATTCGATGTTCAGGAGCTCAAATTTGAAATTCAGGCCGATATCGACACAAGCTTTGTTAGGCTTAGTCAATCAAATTTTTACAAGTCTACGTTCCAAAATGTCAAAGGCCTGAAAGAGGGTTACAGAATTGAAGAAATTAAATTTGAAGAGAAATTCATGGAAAGACCACAAGAGGAAACTTTTTATCCATCCCTAGCAATAAGAAATGTTGTTAATTCTGTTGCAAGTTATAAGATAATCATTTCCAGATCTGGTGGATGGCTGTTTGTTAAATTGTTTCTAGGTTCTTTTCTAGCTTTTTTAATATCATGGATTGTTTTTCTTATTCCGAATAAAGAATTTGATTCACGAATAAGTCTGACCGTGGGTGGTATTTTTGGTGCAATTGGTAACCGTTATTTTGTTGATTCTACTATTCCAGCGGTTCAAGTATTAACCAAAGCAGATATGATAAATAACATGATTTTGGCACTGCTAATATTAAATGTTTTTATTGTGATAGTTCAGAAAAATGATAAAATAAATTTAGGAATTCTAGAAAAAAATAAGTTTGCAATGATTTTTACCGGAATAGCATTTGTATTGCTTAATACACTTATTGTGGTATGGTAAAATAATTTTAAATTAATATAAAATCAAATTTATGAAGTTAAAATATAGTTCAAACTTATAAGTCAATTTTTAGGTAAACTTCTAGAAAGTGTTGTGGGTCATACTGGATTCGAACCAGTGACTTCTACCCTGTCAAGGTAACACTCTGAACCAACTGAGTTAATGACCCAAATGAAAACCGAATATACAAATCTTTAATTTAATGATTCTATAAAAATTTGATATGATAATGAGATACAATTAATAATTATAATTTATAATATTTATTTAATTAGATTTGTCAAAAAGTTGTCATGATTATAGGTACTCCAAAGGAAATTAAAAACCATGAATCACGCGTTGGTTTAAATACCGCAAGTGTAGGCTCTTTAGTTGATGGTGGTCATAAAGTTTATATTGAAAAAAATGCTGGGATTAAGAGTGGTTATTCCAATGATGACTATAAAAAAGCAGGAGCAGAAATTCTATCTTCAGCAAAAGAAATTTATTCTAAATCCGAACTCATAGTAAAAGTTAAGGAGCCACAAAAAGAGGAATTTAGTTTAATTCAAAAGAATCAAATTTTATTTACATACTTTCATTTTTCCTCCTCAAAAAAACTAACTGAAGCTATGATGAGGTCAAAGGCAACTTGCATTGCGTATGAAACAGTAGAAACAAATGACAAGAAATTACCTCTTTTAACACCAATGTCTGAAGTAGCAGGTAGAATGGCTGTTCAACAGGGGGCAAAATACCTAGAAAAACCCCAGCTAGGAAAAGGAAAATTAATAGGTGGGGTTCCAGGTGTTGCTCCAGCCAAAGTAATTATTATTGGAGCTGGAATTGTTGGAACCGAAGCGGCAAAAATGGCAGCAGGTCTTGGAGCTCAAGTAATTTTATTTGATATAAACCTAGAAAGACTTAGATATTTAAGCGAGGTCCTTCCAAAAAACGTAATTCCTTTATATTCTTCAAGAGAAGCAATCATAAATCATTTATCGACTTGTGACGTAATTATTGGTTCAGTCCTAGTACCCGGTGCAAAAGCTCCAAAAATAATCAGTAAGAAAATGCTTGATAAAATGGAATCAGGTACAGTGCTGGTTGATGTTGCAGTTGACCAAGGTGGATGCTTTGAAACTTGTAGAGAAACAACACATCAAAAACCTGTTTATTTAATTGATGGTAAAGTTCATTATTGTGTAACTAATATTCCTGGTGCTGTCCCTATGACCTCAACAAATGCTTTAAATAATGCTACTTTAAGCTACATTCAATTAATAGCTGATTTAGGATTGGAAAAGGCTTGCAAAAATAATCAAGCATTAAATAAAGGACTTAATATGCATGACGGTAAAATTGTGTACAAAGCTGTTGCTGACACCTTTGGTTACAAGTACTTTGAAAATAATTTTTAAACAACACCTGTGGTTGACACACTAAAAAAAATAGTAGGAGAAGATTCTGTTTTATCTGATGGTAAAGAAAAATCTAGATTTGATCATATATGGAAAACAGACATCCCTACAAATGCTCTAGCGGTAGTATTCCCAAAAGACACCGATGAACTTTCATCAATAATGAAGGTCTGTTTTGAAAATAATCAAAAGATCTTAGTTCAGGGAGGATTAACAAATTTAGTAGGCTCAACTAAAACCTTTAAGGATGAAATTATTGTCTCCTTAGACCGAATGAATAAAATTGAAGAAATTGATGAAAAAAGTAGAACAATAACTCTTCAGTCGGGAGTAATCGTTGAGGACGCTATAAATGCTGTTAATGAAAAAGATCTTCTTTTACCCTTGAATTTTGGTGCAAAAGGGTCTGCTCAAATCGGAGGAGTTGTATCAACTAATGCCGGAGGACTGAGAGTGCTCAAATATGGTATGACAAGAGGACTAGTTTTAGGTTTAGAAGCTGTCTTATCTAATGGAGAGATAATTTCATCAATGAAAAAAGTAATTAAAGATAATTCGGGATACGACCTAAAACAAATTTTCATAGGTTCCGAAGGTACCCTTGGTATTATTACTAAGGTTATTTTAAAATTAGAGGAAAAACCTGAATCAAGATGTTCTGCGCTTGTGGCCTTAAAAAATTATGACAATGTTGTAAATCTTTTAAAATTTATCGAGAAAGGTTTATCTGGAACATTGACTGGTTTTGAATTGATGTGGAATAATACATATAAAACAATGCGAGATTCCTCTGAAAACTACTCTCCTCTTCTACCGAGCATCCATCCATTTTATGTATTTATTGAATCTTTAGGTTCAGACTTAAATAGTGATTTTGATAAATTATCTGAACTTATTTCAAAGGCTGCTGAAAAAAACTTAATTGAAGATGCAATACTTGCACAAAATGAAAGGGAACAGAAAATTATTTGGGACATGCGCGAAGATGTTTCTGTTTTAGCAAAAAAGTCAAAATTTGATCAACATTTTGATATTAGTTTACCAATTCCAATAATTGACAATGAAGTTCAAGTTGCAACAAAAAAACTTAAAAAATTATCATTTGTTGAGCATGTTTTTACATTTGGTCATGTTGCGGATGGAAATATTCATTTCATTATTGGAAAAAATGATAACTCCACAAAAAATACAGAAAAGATTAATCAGATAATCTATTCCAAGCTAAAAGAAAATGGAGGTTCTGTTTCTGCAGAACACGGTATTGGACTTGATAAGAAAAAATATCTCTATACGTCAAGGTCGAAGGAAGAAATCAACTTGATGAAAACCCTAAAAAAAATATTAGATCCAAAAAACATCCTAAACCCAGGTAGAGTAATTCCAGATTAATTGTTAGAGTTTAATTTTATAGTCATATTCCTTATACTTAGTATATACGGATATTTAGAGTGTCTTACATAGTAATTTGGAATACTTAACTTATCTAGAGGATCAGAGCCTGCCGTAGTTTCAGTAATATCTAAATATTTGTCTCCGTCATCATCGTTATCAGCATTATTACCTAAACCGTCACCATCTGTGTCAATTTGCTCAGCTGGATCTAATGGAAATGCATCTACAAGATTAGCAACTCCGTCACCGTCTGTGTCCTCAGTCGGTGAGGAAGTTATGGTAGAAACTGGCATTTGAGTATTTAATACAGAAGCATCTATAGGGTATGGAATTTCTTTGATTTGTTTCACAAATTCTGTTCTTTCAATATTTAAATTAAATGTAGACAATGAGGGTAAATTAATCTTAGCTTGTTTAAATACGTTATCTGTCATACTAGAGGCAACCCACATTGTAATTCCATTATATTTTATCAAAAATCTTCTAGTACCAGGATAAATAGTTGAAATGTTTATTTTTGTATCCGAAGAGGTCGCTGATTGAGGGTCAACATAGGTAGCATCTGAGGGCGAACTAATCGAAGTCCCTGTAATTGAAGACTCAGTTATATACATAACAGGTACTTTTTCAATTTTGTATTCAAATTCAAGTGTTAAACTATTCGAGGGAAAGTTTTCAAAATTTTTATCCGCAGAAACTGTGTGTCCGGAAGTGTAAGGAATAGTAATCCAAGATTCATATGTATTCCCAGCCGAATCGACAGGATACTGAAAATCTGAGGTAACTGCACTTGTCCCAGTAACATTCCAACTTGTGGCTTCTACACCTCTAAAGTCTAGATCATCTTTATAAAAAATATCTATAAAGTCCTTGAAGTATCTTTTATCTGTGTCGTCAGCATTAAAAACTTCGAGACCTACATCAAATTTTCCAAATTTTTCATAGGTGACTGTTTCTGTAATTTCACTCACAGAATCATTGGTTTTTCCTCCTGGAAAACTCCATGCCAAGCTATCTATATTACTTGCAGATGCAATAAATGATACATTAAAAGAAGGTGAACCTGTATTTGTATTTACACCCAGTGTTCTTGATGATGAAATAAATGAAGCACTTATTTTTCCAGTATTCTCCCAATGA
>CACJHA010000057.1 GCA_902593075.1 uncultured Bacteroidota bacterium | reverse complement strand
AGGGCAGGTTTATAGAGGTATAAGTTATTCTACCTCTTACATTCAAAGACGTTTTTTGTCAATTGTTGTCAATGATGACTTTGTTGATAAGACAATAGACGCAATAGTAAAATCAGGTGCCACAGACAAGGTTGGTGATGGAAAAATATTTGTACTTCCAATCGAAGATGCAATAAGAATTAGAACTGGAGAACGTGGCGGTAACACTTTAAATTAATATAACATGGAAAACACAGCTTTATTTACAGCAAACAATGTATGGATGATGATCTGTACTGGACTAGTATTTTTTATGCATTTAGGTTTCTCGTTTCTAGAGATTGGATTAACTAGGCAAAAAAATACTGTAAACATTTTATTTAAAAACTTTTTTGTAATAACAATTGGTTTGTTATTATATATGTTAGGCGGTTTCAACCTCATGTACCCTGGATTTGAAGAAGGCTCAGCGGGTTTTTTCAAATTCGCAGGTTTCGGTATCGGTGCTCCTGAAGGAGGAATGACCCCTGGATACGCTGATGGTGGTTACACCTGGTGGACAGATTTTCTTTTCCAAGGGATGTTCGCAGCAACAGCTGCAACAATAGTCTCTGGAGCAGTAGCTGAGAGAATAAAATTAGGTGCTTTTATGCTCTTCACAATTTTTTATGTAGGTTTAATTTACCCTATTATCGGATCATGGAAATGGGGAGGCGGATTTTTAGATGCAATGGGATTTTATGATTTTGCGGGTTCTACCCTAGTACATTCAGTTGGTGGATGGGGTGCACTTGTAGTAGTCTATTTCCTAGGTGCAAGAATAGGTAAATTTGGTGATGATGGAAAGCCAAGGGCTATTCCTGGACATAATTTACCACTTTCCGCTGCTGGCGTTTTGATTCTTTGGCTTGGATGGTTTGGATTTAACGGAGGGTCCGTTTTATCAGCAGATCCAGAATTAACATCTTTAACATTGGTTACAACATGTATTGCTGCGGCTGCAGGTGGTGTTTCTGCTGCAATCTTCTCAAACATCTTATACAAAACTTACGATCTAACAATGTTTATGAATGGTGTTCTGGGCGGACTAGTTGGGATTACAGCAGGTGCAGACCAGATGAGTCCCACAGATGCTACTCTTATAGGTCTAATAGCGGGAATAATTCTTCCACTTGGTGTGTCATTAATTGATAAATTAAAATTAGATGACCCTGTAGGAGCTATCGCTGTTCATTTAATTTGTGGAATATGGGGAACATTAGCTGTTGGAATTTTTGGTGCAATGGCCGGTGTAGATCAATTCATAACCCAATTAATTGGCGTTGGCGTTATTGGTGCATTTAGCGTTGTAAGTGCAGCTATTATCATATATGCAATAAAAACAATATCTGGAATCAGGGTAAGCGAAGAGGAAGAACTTAAAGGTCTCGACCTATCTGAACATTCTATGGGTGCTTATGCAGACTTTAGTGTAGATCAAAAATAAATATTAACCTATTAATTATATAAAATGAAAAATATTAAAAACTTATTATATTCAATTTTAGCACTTGTTTCTTTTTCAATAAGTGCACAAGAAGAAACAACCGAAGACGAACCAACATTTTCTGTTGCTGGATCGATTGATACCTACTTCAGGAGTGCTGATTATGCGCCTGGAACATCGTTTGCAAATAAACCGGGTTTTGCACTCGGTATGGCAAATGTTATACTTTCTTATGAAGGAGAAAAGTCAGGTTTTGTAGCTGATTTTGTATACGGACCAAGAGGAGTTGAAGCTGTTTTTAATTCTAGTGGCTCTTCAAATATTGTAAATCAATTATACGCCTATTTGAATGTTAGTGATAATTTCACTTTAACTTTAGGTAACTGGAATACTTTCTTAGGTTATGAGGTGATTTCTCCTACGGGTAATTTCAATTATTCTACTTCATACATGTTTTCATACGGACCTTTTTCACATACGGGAATCAAAGCTGACTTTACTCTTAGTGAAAAAACTTCATTGATGCTTGCTGTTATGAATCAAACTGATTTTACAGAAGGTAACTTTGACAGTGTACTTACAGGAATTCCTTTTGATGCCTATATGTTTGGGGCGCAACTTGGTATTTCAGGCCAATATTTGAATCTACTGGCTGGTGACGGTTACACCCAAATCGATTTTACAGGTGGTTTTGATCTAAGCGATTCATTTTTTCTAGGAATTAATGCGACTTCTGCCGACATGGATGGTACAAAATTTTCAGGTGTAGCTCTTTATCCACAACTTGCTCTTAGTGAAACTTTCACACTTGGTTTAAGAGGAGAAATTTTTAATGATGATAGTGGTATTTTAGATGATGTAGGGGGTACTGACCAAGACAACACATCTTTCACAATCACAGGAAGTTACACATCTGGTAATTTAACTATCAAACCAGAAATTAGAGTTGACTCTGGGTCAGCTGAATTCTATCAAAAATCTTTAACTGGAACAACAGATAATTTAGCCTCATTTATTCTAGCGGCTATCTATGCATTTTAGTGTTTGATTAATTGTTTGGTTTCCCCTCCTTTGCAGATATTTTGTTTTGCTCTGGGGGGGTTTTAAATTTTAAATGATTGATTTTACTTTTAATATTACCTCCATTCTTGTTTGAAGGTCTTTAGCTTCTGCTGCTGCCTTTTCAGCAAAATTCCCCTCATTTGATGCATAGATAATTGCTCTTGAAGAATTAACCAAAATCCCAATATGTTTATTTATGCCCAAAGACGAAACTTCTTCTAGGCTTCCACCTTGTTTACCTACCCCTGGAATAAGAAGGAAAGAGTCAGGGATTAATTTTCTAACATTTTCTAAATAACTGGCTTTAGTTGCACCTACAACGTACATGATATTTTCATTTCCATTCCATTTTTTAGATTCAACTATTACATGTTCATAAACTTTTTTACCTTCCGATGAAATAAACTGAAAATCCTCAGCTCCAGAATTTGAGGTAAGTGCTAAAATAATTGTGTGCCGATTCTCAAAACTCAAAAAAGGTTCAATAGAGTCTCTACCCATGTAAGGAGAAACAGTAATTGAATCAAAACCAAATTTTTTAAAAAAGGCTTTGGCATATCTACTTGAAGAATTTCCTATGTCTCCCCTTTTAGCATCCGCAATAGTAAAAACATCAGGGTATTGCTTATTAACATATTTAATTAGCTTTTCAAGTGAAACTAAACCATCAATACCATAAGCTTCAAAAAAAGCAATATTGAATTTAAATGCAACAGCGAATTTTACAGTAGAGTCAATTATTGATTTTGAGAAAGTGTATATGGGATCTTTTTGATTTCTAATATGCCCTGGAATCTTTTCTAAATCAGGGTCTATACCAACACATAAGTATGATTTTTTTAATTTGATTTGCTCAATTAGACTACTTAGTTTCATGTTTTAAAGACTTCTCCAGCTTTTTTAAGTTTTTCAGTGTTTTGATAAAGTTTTAATTCTTCAATAAGTTTATCTATCCCACCATTAACTATATTTTGTAAATCATAAAGTGTAAGCCCTATTCTGTGATCAGTTACTCTTCCTTGAGGATAATTGTAAGTTCTAATTTTAGCTGATCTGTCTCCAGAAGAAACAAGACTATTTCTTTTTTCAGAGTCAGCTTCCATTTTTTTAGAAAGTTCTAATTCGTAAAGTCTAGATCTTAAAACTTTTAATGCTTTTTCTTTATTCTTGTGTTGTGATTTTTGATCTTGACATTGAGCTATTATACCTGTGGGCTCGTGAGTTAATCGAACTGCTGAGTATGTTGTATTTACCGATTGTCCACCTGGTCCAGACGAACAGAAATAATCAACTCTAACTTCATTCATATCAATTTTTATATCAAATTCCTCCGCTTCTGGAAGTACCATTACTGTTGCAGCTGAGGTATGAACTCTACCTTGAGTTTCAGTCTGAGGAACTCGTTGAACTCTATGAACACCGGATTCAAATTTCAAAAAACTATAAACATCCTCACCAGAAATTTCAAATATAATCTCCTTAAAACCTCCTGCGGTCCCCTCACTAATATCGACTGTGCTTGTAGACCATCCTCTATCTAAACAATATTTAGTGTACATTCTAAATAAATCCCCAGCAAAGATACTAGCCTCGTCTCCACCAGTACCAGCTCTTATTTCGACTACAACATTTTTAGAATCATCTGGGTCTTTTGGTATAAGAAGGATTTTTAATTCCTCTTCGAGCTTTGGTATTATGTTACGAGATTCTTCAAGTTGCTTCTTTGCCATATCCTGAATTTCAGAATCAGATTCATCTTTTATTAAATCAAGGGCTTCTGACTCATTTGATAGAGTTAATTCGTAAATCTTAAATTTCTCGATTATTTTATTTAACTCTTTATATTCTTTACTTAAATCAATATATTTCTTTCTATCCGATACAATATCTGGACTAGATATTAGTTCCGAAATCTCATTGAATCTGTTTTTTATAAGATCGAATTTGTCGAGCATTTAATTTAAGTTGAATAAATGCAAATTTACTTATAAATTCTAATTATCAATTTTATTGAAAATTAATTGATATTTAACAAAAATCTCTTTATCAATACTTCTCATCATAAAAGTTGGCAGTTTAACCTTATGGTCTACAAGGGACACTTTAAATTCTCCACTTAAAACTAATTTTTTATTTGTCTTTTTTATTTCAGAAGTTATATGTAAATCTCTTGAGATTCCATGGAAATTGAGGTTGCCTGAAAATGAAATTTCATCCTTACCTAGAGAAATTTTATTAGAGTAATATTCAATCTTAGGAAATTTGATAACTTCCAAAATCTCCAACATGTTTGAATCTCTATTCCCATTTCCACTGTCAAAATCTTTCACAAACATTGCTAAAGCTATTTGTTTAAATTTTTTTTCTTCAAGGTTTTCTATAATAACACCTCTAATTCTTTCATTTTTACCTGACCAACTATGAAGAAAATGTTCTCCGTCATAACTTATAAGTGACTCATTAATATCTAAAGACCATTTAATGGTCTGAGAAAAAATTTGATTTGTAATTAAAAATAAAGGGAATATTAAAAGGTATCTAATCATTTATTTAAATTTAAAAACCACAACAGCGGCAAAGTAGCTGGCAAAAGTTGTGTAGGCTGAATATTTGTGAAAATCTGTATTTTTTTTTGAAAAATAATTTGTAGCTATCATACCCGAGAAGTGAATAGTTGCTAAAATTTTATGAGCTTTTATTGAATTAAATCCTTCGACTTTTCTGTTAATCAAGGGTGGTGGAGCAAATAAAGATAGACCTGCACCAGTGAAATAGGATGCTGTAACAATATTACCTACAGTTTTGTGAGTATTATAAAGATCTCTTTCCCAGTTATTGTAGAGTTTACCACCTAGTATACCTTGAGTAATCATACCTGCAAGGGTTAAATAACCTATGATTTGATGAGATTTTAACAT
>CACJHA010000056.1 GCA_902593075.1 uncultured Bacteroidota bacterium | reverse complement strand
AATATAGTTCTAAAAGGTTTTTTTAAGGGGGAAGATTTATTTAAACACCTTCTTTATATATGTGTGCTCTTAGGTGCTTTATTTTTTGTGATTTATATTCTAGTCAAAGATTAAAATTTATTGATTTAATTTAAAACTCTCATTCATGAACTTTATAGGTGAAAAATTACTTAATTATTGCATAAATCACAGCAGTAAAGAGTCAGAAATATTAAAAGAATTAAATAGACAAACTCACATTAGAACCCTAAATCCACGCATGATTTGTGGAAAACACCAGGGTAGATTTCTAAGTATGATTTCCAAGATAATTAGGCCCAAAAAAATCTTAGAAATTGGAACTTTTACCGGCTATTCAACTCTTTGTCTGGCTGAGGGATTAGAAAAAGGAGGTAGAATTGACACAATTGACAATAATTTTGAATTAAAAAAAATTCAAAATTACTTTTTTAATCTATCCAAACTACAAAATCAAATTAATCAATTCACTTGTGAGGCAATCGAAATTCTCCCCAAATTAAAAGATAAGTACGATCTTATTTTTTTGGATGCTGATAAAAAAAATTACTTGAAATATTTAAATCTAATTATTCCACTACTTAGAAAAAAAGGGGTGCTTGTTTCTGACAATGTGTTGTGGAGTGGGAAAGTTATTAACGCGAATGATAATAAAGATTTAGAGACTACGGTTTTAAAAAAATTTAATCACCAATTATCTAATCATAAAAATTTGGAGACAGTTTTATTACCAATTAGAGACGGGATAAGTTTGAGTATGAAAATTTAATTTTTTCTTTTTACTGAACCAGTTAAATCGTCAAAATCACTTTTAGCTTCGTCTATTTCCGACTTGATTTGCTCTTTAATTTCAGTAACTGGATTATCTTTAGTTGTTTTCTGAATTTCACTTTTAATTTCATTTGTTGCTTGTTTTACTTGCACTATTCCTTTTGCAAGTGTTCTAGCAAAGGAAGGAATCTTATCTGCTCCAAAAACAAGTAGAATTACAAAGAATATAAAAAATATTTCGGCTCCGCTTATAAATAATAACATTAGTTAAAAATTCATTTAAAATTAGCCTTTTATTTTTTCTTTAAATTTATCAAAATCTGAAATGTTATTTTTCTCTGGCCAAGAGTTGTTATTTAAATTAATATCCGCAGTTTCAGCGTCTGGATCTAATTCAACCCCTATTAATTTTTTATCACCAGTAATGAGTCTTTTAACTATAGAATCATTTTTTCTCCATATCTGAACAGGATACTTAATTCTTTCTGTAGTGCCATCTTCATAAATATAATCAACAATGATTGGCATAACAAGTCCTCCAGGTTTTTCAAATTGGATTTCATAAAAGTATTTAGGTAATTTTTTATCATCACCTAAAGCCGCATCCAAATCTTGAAAACTGGATGTTGAATCTGATTCCATTTCAGGACTTTTTTCAGGTTCATTTGTGTTTTTTTGCATGAAAACAGTTGGGTTTAAATCATTGGCTGTCATACCATACTTAGATAAAATACTATCGATTTCTTTTGATGGTTTATCAGATACAACATAATTATCTACTGATTTAATACCAATATCAACTACATCCGTGGAATAAAACCATCCTCTCCAGAACCAATCCAAATCTACAGCAGACGCATCCTCCATAGTTCTAAAAAAATCTTCTGGTGTAGGGTGTTTAAATTTCCATCTTTTGGCATAGGTTTTAAATGAAAAATCAAATAATTCTCGTCCCATAATTGTTTCTCTTAAAATATTTAATGCCGTTGCTGGTTTTGAATAAGCATTAGGCCCTAATTGAAAAACATTCTCTGGATTTGACATAATTGGAGATAAAAAATCTTGATCACCGGACATATATCTAATGATTTTTGAAGGCTCTCCTCTTCTTGAAGGGTAATCTTCCTCGAATTCTTGTTCAGTTAAATATTGAACAAATGTATCTAATCCCTCATCCATCCATCCCCATTGTCTTTCATCTGAATTAACAATCATAGGGAAAAAGTTATGTCCAACTTCGTGAATAATAACACTAATCATTGCATATTTAGTTCTATCTGAATAAGAACCGTCTTCGTTTGGTCTTCCATAATTCCAACAAATCATCGGATATTCCATACCCTGATTTTTGGAATGTACTGAAACAGCTTTCGGATACGGATAATTAAAAGTATATTTTGAATAAACTTTCAGTGTGTGAGCTACAACCCTCGTAGAATATTCTTCCCATAAAGGATTACCTTCTTTTGGATACAAAGAAGAAGCAATTATGTTTTTACCTCCTATTTTTACAGCCATCATGTCCCAAATAAATTTTCGTGAAGAGGCGAAAGCAAAATCCCTTACATTTTTTGCAACGAAATGCCATGTACTTTTCCCCTTTGACTTTTTCTTCTCTTTCTCTCTAACCTCTTCTTCTGAAATAATTACAATTGGTTTGTCGAATGAATTAGCAGCCTTTTTATATTTCTGTAACTCTGATTTTGACAAAACATCTTTAGGGTTTTGTAACTGACCTGTTGCCTCCATTATATGATCGTCTGGAACTGTAATTTTTACATCATAATTTCCAAAGTTCAGGGCAAACTCTCCATTACCCCAAAACTGATAATTTTGCCAACCTTCAACATCATTATATACAGCTAATCTTGGAAAAAATTGTGCTATAACATAAGCTCTATTGTCATCCTCACTAAAATATTCATAACCAGATCTATCTCTTGCAGGAACATGGTCATTGATTTTGTACCACCATTTAATTGAAAAATTAAATACTTGACCACTTTTTATTGGATTCGGTAAATCAACTCTCATCATTGTTTTATTAATGGTAAACCTTAAAGGTCTTCCATTCTCGTCTAATACCTTTTCAATATTAAAACCACCAATAAATTTTTCCGATGTGAATTCCTCGACAAAAGAGTCAATGGAGGACATTTCTGGAACCCCAGAAGAGGTTTTCATGTCTTCCATGTTATATTCTGCTCTTATATTTTGATCTAATTGAATCCACAAATAGGACAATTCATCCGGTGAATTATTTTTATAATTAATATTTTCATTACCGTAAAGTTTTGAGTTTTCATCGTCTAAAATAATATCCATTGTATAATCAACTTTTTGTTGATAATAATCTTTCCCTGGAGAACCTGAAGCTGTTCTATATCTGTTTGGTGTTGAAAATTCTTCGTAAAGTTGTTTAAACTTGTTATTGTTTTTGTGACCAATGGGCACCTTTACTTCTTGAGACGTTAGAAAAGAAGAAGTAAGAATGAAAAAAAAACTGAAAAGTTTAATTTTTTTTATCATGAAGTATAATTTGACTATAAATATATCAATTTCATTTTTCAAATGAATATCGAAAAGTTTTATTTATGGAATTTAATAGAAAACTTTTCTTTAGATTTTTAAATTTTACATGAACTATGTTTTTTTGGCTTTCAATAAAATTAACTAAAAAACTATTGTATACTTCAACGTTGAAAATTTTAGAATTGGAAAATTTTGTCTCGTAATAAACAACCAATAAGTCATCTTTCAATTCATATCCCAAATATTTTACTTGCTGTTTTTTTTTGTTAATTGATATTTTAAAATTTTTGTGAATAAAATCCCTCATGATTAAATTAGTTTCTTCATTATATGCTTTTTCAAAAATTAAGGCGGTATTTGGGGTTTGAAATCTTATTAGATTTTCTACATCATCCACAAAAAACTGTGATGTGATTTGAATCTCATTTTTATTTAAAACAAAATCAACACTGGTAGTACTAACATAAAACTCATGGGTTGCATAATCTTTTATACCTAGTTGGACAATAAATAAAATAATAAAATTATTCAGACTCATTATTATAAATTTTGATGTAAGTATCTAGTTCTTGAATCACTTTTTGATGCAAATCTTGATTAAAATAATGGATAATTTCAGAATTTTCAGAACATCCCAGAACAAAATCATAAACTTGATTACCATCAATATTGTAATTCTCAATGAAAAAAATTAATCCATAAAATTTAATAATGGAAAAGATTGAAACAAATTTAGACTCTAAAGATCTTCTTTTTTTTAGTTTTTTGTAATAACCGGAAATATGTTTATAAAGTGCCTCCACATCAATTTGCATGGAGGTGCCTAACCCTAACAGTAATTGTGTGGCATCTTGTATTTTCTCTTGCCTTTCACCTTTAAATCCAGGAATTCCAAAATCATCAAAATTTTGCTTTTCTTCTAACCCTGATTCTAACAAATCAGTTTTTAAATTGCCTGTTAGAGAATTATTTGTAACAATGACTTCATCCAACTCATTAACAAAACCCTTTAGGTAAATTGTTATTTCTTTTGAAGAAAAAATATTTTCTGAAATAATCAACTCATATTTTTCATATTGAATAGAACTGAAAACTAATTTCTCTCCAATTGAAACTGATATTTCAAATAATCCATTTATATCCGTAACCTCTGCGTTTCCTCTTGATGTGTTGATTACATGAACATTGCTTATTGGTATTTCCGAATCCAAAACATATCCTGTTAACAACTTATATTTCTGAGCACTAACTATTGTTGATGCAAAAAAAAATATAGCTACTTGATATTTTTTCAACGAGTGGTATTTTTAAATTTCTTAGACTCATTAAACAAATACTCTATCAATTCAAACTCTTTGTTTTTTTTCAGTAAACTTTTAATCTCTTGTTTTTCGTCCATTAATTCAAGAAAAGTAATTATTTCAAAATTTTTTAAACCCAAGTCACTAATAAAAAATTTATTATCGAAAACAAGAGGTAAAGCTTTTGATGGAGTTAGTTTTATTTCCTCATCTATTTTACTCTCTCTTAGCACTTTCGCTAGGAGCTTGGCTATATTTACAATATTAATACCTCTGTAGAGTTGATTTTTTCGAATAATTTCATTTTCAATTGCAGTTGACTTGTCATCTACGTAATCAACTTTTTTAAATTCCTCTTCTTTAAGATCAAGAAACTTCTCTGTATTTTCTGGACTAATAACAACTTCATCTAGAAAATTTACCCTCTCATTTACCTCGACAACCAATCTGTTTTTTTTCATTATCTCTTTTGTTATCCTCACGGTTCTTATTTTAAACTCAACTGAGGAAAAAATAATTTCATCTCCAACTCCAGCTATAATTTCAAACTCACCATTAGTATCGGTTATCGTATTATTTTGATTAGAGTTATTAATGACATTAGCGGCGATCACATTACTATTTCTATACATCAACTTACCTCTTAGAATGACCCTTTTTTCTTGAGAAAAAGCTACAAATGACAAACTTAAAAGGATGAAGAGTACAATTTTATTCATTTTTTAAAGCAATTTTTCATTTAATTTTGGACTTTGAGCGGAAGACCGGGTTCGAACCGGCGACAATCAGCTTGGAAGGCTGATGCTCTACCAACTGAGCTACTTCCGCTTATCTTTAAATATACTAATTATCAATATGTTTTATAAAATGAAACCCAAGAATTTTAAAACCATTGTTGTAGTAAAATTTGTGAGATAAAGTATTTTGTGAGTAAGTATTTAATTCCAGACACTCGAAACCTTTATTATAAACATGTTTTTCAACAAATGAAATAAGTTTTGACCCAATACCAAACCTTCTGTGTTCTGGAAGAAGATAAACGTGATCTAACTCACATGACCTCCCTGAATATAATCTAGTTTGAAACCACAATCCGACAACTCCAATTAATTCACTTTTTTTGAATACACCTATGCACTCGTAATTTTGGGTAAACATTTCCTTTTGCCTTTCAGTTAAAATATTTTCCGGTATTTTATTTTCATTAAGTTTGTCA
>CACJHA010000055.1 GCA_902593075.1 uncultured Bacteroidota bacterium | reverse complement strand
TTAATTCCTGATAAAAATAAAAAAAAATACATGGATAGTATCAAATTTGTAAAGGACAGGAAAGGGCATGATTTCAGATACGCTCTAAAAACAAGTAAAATTTTTTATGACCACGGAATTTTTCAAAACTCTTCTTTTAAAGAGAATTTAGAACTTACTATATCTCACTTTCTGAATTTAAAAAAATAAAAATTTTATGAAGGGAATTATTCTAGCAGGTGGAACAGGTTCAAGATTATATCCGATGACATTATCAGTTAGTAAGCAGCTTTTACCCATTTATGACAAGCCCATGATATATTATCCTTTGAGCACACTAATTAAATGTGGGATTAAACAAATATTAATTATTTCAACAAGAGACGATTTACCAATTTTCAAAAGGCTTTTAGGTGACGGTTCCCAATGGGGGTGCTCCCTCCATTATGAGTCACAAGACTACCCAAAAGGACTTGCGGATGCTTTTATTGTTGGAAATGAATTTATTGGAAATTCAAATGTAACCTTAATTTTAGGAGATAATTTTTTTTTCGGGGGCAATTTTGAAAACGAAATTTTATCTCGAAAAGATTTAAATGGCGGATTTATCTTTGCTTTAAGAGTCAGTAACCCAGAAAGATATGGAGTAATTGAATTCGATAATAATTTTAAAGCAATTGGAATAGAAGAAAAACCAAAGAAACCAAAATCACCATTTGTTGTTCCTGGTATTTATTGTTACGATTCTAGTGTGGTTTCAAAAGCAAAAAGTCTTAACTTTTCTGACAGAGGAGAGTTAGAAATTTCAGAGATAAACAAAGCTTTTCTAAAAGATTCAAATCTTGAAGTTAAAGTATTAAATGACAACACGATTTGGTTAGATACAGGCACAGTTGATTCGCTAATGAAAGCAAATCAATTTGTGGAAACACTCCAAGAAAGAAAAGGCATATTGGTTGGCTCACCAGAACTATCAGCTTTTCAAAGCAATCTTATAACAAAAGAGACCTTATCTATCTTGGTTGAATCTATGTCAGAGAGCAAATATGGAAAATTTCTTAAATCAAATTTATAAAATGAGAATCATAAACTCTCCACTTGAAGGGTGTTATTTGTTAAAAGAAAATGTTATTGAAGATAAAAGGGGCCATTTTTTAGAAACATTTAACTATAATTTTTTGAAAGAAAAAATCAAATCCGACCTCTTTGTCCAAGAAAATGAGTCTTTCTCAAATAAAAAGGTTATTCGAGGAATGCATTATCAAAAAGACCCATATTCACAAGATAAAATTATCAGAGTTTTGAGTGGGAAGATATGGGATATAGTTATTGATTTAAGACCAAATTCTTCTTCATATTTAAATTCATATGGAGTTGAATTATCTCAAGAAAACGGAAAACAACTATTTGTTCCTTCTGGATTTGCTCACGGTTTTGCAGTCATGTCAGACTACGCAAGGGTGATTTACAAAGTAAACAAACCCTATATGCCTCATCTGGAAAGAGGCATCTCACCTTTCGATCCCCAATTTAATCTAAGTTGGCCATTTTCAAAACAAGAGTCTATTCTTAGTGACAAAGATTTAAATTGGCCATTATTCAAAAAGGATGTTAAAGAATAAAAGCGTTTTAGTAACAGGATCTGAAGGTCAATTAGGGAAGACACTTCAAAAAAGATGTTTGAATAATCATGGTTTTGATTGGATATTTTTACCTAAAGAAGAACTTGATATAATAGAAACAAAAGAAATTCAGGCAGCATTTAAAAAGTATAATCCAAAATTTTGCATTAATTGTGCCGCCTTTACAGATGTATTAAAATCTGAAAAACAGCCGTCATTAGCATTTAAAATAAATGTAGAGGGTGTAAAAAACTTAACACAGATTTGTAATGACAACGAAACTATCTTGATACATATTTCAACTGACTATATCTTTGATGGGTCCAAAAAAAGACCATATGTGGAAAATGACAAAGCAAACCCGCTTAATGCATACGGGATGACAAAGTATTTGGGCGAAAAGCATGTTTTGGGAAATGCAAATTTTGGATACATAGTAAGAACCTCTTGGTTATATTCTAAAAATTTTGGATATAACTTTTACAGAAATATTTTAAATGAAGCATCCACTGGGAATGAAATTAAAGTAGTTAAAGATCAATATGGGACTCCAACAAATACAGAAAAGGTTGCTGATTTTATTGTAAAAATAATCATTTCCTTACCCGAGAAAGGTGTTTACCATTGTGCAGGCGAAGAAATTATGTCGTGGTATGATTTTGCAAATAAAATAGTTAAGGAAAATAACTACCCTAATAAAATCATACCAATTAAGTCAAATTCCGGAGTGGTTAAACGACCTTCATATAGCCCATTAAAAAATACTGAAATATAGATGAAAACTTTTAGTATTGTTGTGCCAGTGCATAACGAAGAATTTTTTTTACCACTTTTTTTAAAATCAGTTTGTTCTCAAAATTTATTACCAGAAGAATTGATTTTGATTGATGATAATTCAAATGATAGAACAAAAAAAATAATGCTTGATTACCAAAAAAAAAATAATTTTATAAGAGTTTTCAGTCATAAATCTTCAAGCGAGCATATGCCT
Source organism: uncultured Bacteroidota bacterium (assembly GCA_902593075.1). GTDB lineage: Bacteria > Bacteroidota > Bacteroidia > Flavobacteriales > Flavobacteriaceae > TMED96. The sequence continues at coordinate 3,676 of CACJHA010000055.1, read as the reverse complement.
GGGCCAAAGGTTGTAAATGCATTTCTTTTCGGGTATTCAAAATTGACTAAGCCCTGTGATTTCATCTTTAAATTAGATGCCGACTTAGTACTTCCTGCCAAATATTTTCAATTGATTATGAATGCTTTTTCAAATCCCAAAATTGGAATAGTAGGTGGCATTTTAATTGAACTTTCTAAAAATGGCACTTGGGGAAATTCCCACCCAATGAAAAAGAATCACGTTCGGGGTGGGTTAAAAGCATATAGTATTGAATGCTATAGAAAAATCGGTGGTCTGATTCCTGAGATGGGATGGGATACAATTGATGAAATTCTTGCAAATTACCACGGATACGAAGTGAAGGTTTTGAATAAACTAAAAGTGAAACATTTAAGGCCAATAGGGAATGTTTATTCTAGAAACTCTTCGTTTATGCAAGGACAAGCATTTTATAAAATGCGATATGGTATTATAATTGGGACTCTTGCTTGTCTGAAGGGGTTTGTAATTAAAAAATCTTTATCCTTCTTATTTTGGAGTTTACTAGGACTTCTAAACGGCTATTTGAAAAAAGAATCACATATAGTTACTAAGAGTCAAGGGGAGTTTATAAGGAAATTAAGGTTTAAATCGATTTTTAAAGCATAAATTGAAAAGCCTTAACAGCTAAGTTATTATGATTATTATATTTGTCAAATGGAATCTCATAAAGTTTTAATAATAGGTTCAGGTGGTCGAGAAAATGCACTCGCATGGAAAATATCTCAGAGCAGATTTTGTGAAAAATTATTCATAGCCCCAGGAAACGCAGGAACTTCTTTTTTAGGAGAAAACGTTGAAATATCCGTTTCAGATTTCGTTTCAATTAGAGATTTAATTTTGTACAACAAAATTTCAATTGTTATAGTTGGGCCAGAAGACCCCTTGGTTAATGGACTTCATGATTTCCTAATAAATGAAATAAAAAATGACAACCTTATAGTTATCGGTCCAAAAAAAAATGGAGCGGCTTTAGAGGGGAGTAAAGAATTCGCAAAGGAGTTCATGTTTAGACATAAAATACCTACAGCAAGATATCGAACATTTAATAAAAAAAATATCCATGAAGCCAATATTTTTCTTAATTCTCTCAAACCCCCATATGTTTTAAAGGCAGATGGTCTTGCGGCAGGGAAAGGGGTTTTGATATTAACCAATTTAAATGAAGCAAAAACCACTTTAGAAAACATGATACTTAAAAAAAAGTTTGGCCAAGCATCTGAAAGAGTAGTCATCGAAGAGTATCTAAAAGGGATTGAAGTTTCAAGCTTTGTTTTAACAGATGGTGACACATATAAAATATTTCCGATGGCTAAAGATTATAAAAGGATAGGCGTCGGTGATACTGGCTTAAACACAGGTGGAATGGGAGCCATCTCTCCTGTTCCGTTTGTAGATCAAAAATTATATCAAAAAATAGAGAATCAAGTAATTCGACCCACTATCAATGGATTGAAAAAAGATAAAATAGATTATACAGGATTTTTATTCATTGGGTTAATGATAGTAGAAAATGAGCCATACGTTATAGAATATAATGTGAGACTGGGTGATCCTGAAACTGAAGCAATTTTACCTAGAATTGAAAGCGATCTTTTAGAAATATTTTTACAATTAAAAAGTTCTCAGTTACAAACCTCTAATTTAAAAGTGAGTGACCTATTTTCCTCTACTGTAATGACAGTGTCAAAAGGATATCCAGAAAAATATGAAAAAGGAAAGATTATTAACGGACTTGACAGCAAAAACGAAAGTTTTTTGTTCCACAGCGGCACTAAAAAAGAAAGTCAAAATATAGTTACTTCTGGAGGAAGAGTAATTGCAGTAACATCAATGGATAAGTTACTCAATAAGGCTCTTGAAAAGTCATATAAAACTATATCAAAAATTGAATTTGAGGGGAAAACCTTTAGAAATGATATAGGATTTGATCTTTAAAGAAATGAATGGGCTGTTACATCTTTGTCTTCCTCTCCTTTATCGTCAAAATCTTTTAGTTTTTTAGACCAATAAATAAGAGCAACAATCCCAACAAATAGAAAGAAAAAATTAACAAAATTAGCTATCCACCAAGAGGAAAGTTCAATTTCTCTTAAAACTTCATGTGGAAGAAATAATATATTTTCAAAAAGCCACTGTATTCCTTCAAAAAAGCTTTTAACCATTTTTTAATTTTATTGCAATTTAAAAAAAATAACTTATTTGTTTTCATTTAAACAACAGAAACCTTTGTCGATAAGAAATGAGTAATTTCGTATATTTAAAAATCTTGAAAGCAAAAAATTTAGTTTCAATTTTTGACAAATGTGTAGAAGACTATCATAAATTAGATGATGTTAACCAGGAAATAATTAATCCATTTGAAGAAAATTCTTTTGAAGGGATATTGTATAGAAAATGCTGGATTGACACGGTTCAATGGCATTATGAGGATATCATAAGAGACGACGAAATAAAACCTAAAGAGGCTTTAGATTTAAAAAGAAAAATTGACGAATCAAACCAAAAAAGAACAAATCTTGTAGAAGCCATAGATGATTATTTTATAAACAAGTTCAAAAAGGTGATTTTACAAAAAAGTGCTACTATAAACACCGAGAGTCCAGCATGGGCGATAGATAGACTTTCTATTTTAGTATTAAAAATTTATCATATGGCAGAGGAGTCGAGCAGAATTTCTGCCACTATAGATCACAGAATGAAATGCTCAGAAAAACTTTTAATTTTAAATGAACAAAAATCAGATCTTTGTTTGGCCATAAATCAACTCACTAAAGATATTTCTAAGGGTAGAAAGATTATGAAGGTTTATAGGCAAATGAAAATGTACAATGATGAAGATTTAAATCCAATTCTTTATAAAAAAGATATAGATTGAAAACTTCTAACAAGTTAGTTTTTTTGAGATTTTCCTCTTTAGGCGATGTTGCTATTTCTATCCCATTAATCAGATGCTTTTTATCAAAATACCCTGACACCAGTATAACATTTGTGACAAAAAAAAATTTCACACCGTTGTTGTATGAATTCAAAAAATTAGATATTTTAGAGCTCGACTTTAATGGCAGACATAGTGGATTTAAAGGGATATTTGCTCTTTATAAGGACATTAAAGAATTAAATCCGTTTGGCATTGTAGACCTTCATGGTTCTTTGAGAACTAATATCTTAAGATTGTTTTTCTTTTTTTCATCAATTCTGTATAAGAAAATACATAAAGGCAGAATTGAAAGAAAATCACTTACAAGAAAAAATAACAAAGTTTTAGTGCCTTTAACACCTGTTATACACAGATATGGAGATGTTTTAAGAAAAATAGGTTTTCCTGTAGATTTATCTGATCACGAATTTCCCTTAAAATTCATTACACCTAAAAAATTTAACAACTCCTTTTTCAATTCAAAATTAAAATGGATTGGAATTGCACCATTTGCCAAACACGTAGGAAAAATTTACCCCTTAGATTTGACTCAAAAAGTAATTTCCTTTTTACAGAGAGAAAATCAAGTTTTTCTTTTAGGATCAGATGGAGATGAGGAAAAAAAATTACAAGTTTGGGAGAAAGCTTATTCCAATGTCCATTCATTAGCAGGTAAATATTCTTTTATTGATCAATTAAAAATAATTTCGAATTTAGACATCATGATTTCGATGG
>CACJHA010000054.1 GCA_902593075.1 uncultured Bacteroidota bacterium | reverse complement strand
CTGCTTACCTCCATAAGTGCTCTCAGCTACTCTTCTAAAAAAGGTTGTAGTAACTAATCCAGTTGTTGGTGTATAAACCGTACTATCAGCCTTTGGAATAACATCTACAAAAGCAGTACCAAAGGTCCGAGTTTGCCAACGGTAAGATATTGTACCAATTGTAGCTGTGGCAGAAGCTACATTAGTAAAAGGTGGTGGTATCTCGTTTTGACAAACCGTTGCCGAAGCTTGTCCTATCGTTCCTGTGACATCTATGTCGTTATAAAATAAATCTAATGTGTCTGTAGCGACACAACCTGCTGCTGTCTCAGCACGAACAGCAACTGATACCGTTGAAGAGAATGGAGTACCTGGAGTATAAGTATTGGAAGCACCTGTATATACAGAAGATCCACCAACCATAAAAGTATAGGTAGAAATTGCCGAAGTAGAACTTGCTGTAAAAGTTATTGACTCTCCTTCACAAAATGTTGATGAGGAAGCAGACGAGGCAAAAGCCGTCGAAGTAAGACTAATATTAGGATTTGATCCTACAGCCATAGTTATTCCAGGTGAAGTTGAAGAACAACCACCTCCAGTTCCAGAATCTGTAGTAAATGATTCTACTGTTATAACCTGACCATCTATCAGTGTATTTGTAGCAAAATTACTATTATCAGATCGAACACCCACTGGATTCCCATCAATATAAAATATCCAAGATTGACCTGCTGTAGCAGTAAAGGTAACTGTCTCACTAGAACAAATAGCAACAGTATCTGGAGCAGAAAGAGCACCAACCTGTAATCCTGAAACTGGCGAGTCATCAACTGTTATTTGTATGATATTACTGTATTCCTCACATACCTTGTTTTGAGGTGAGGTGCTAATTGCCTTTCTTCTAAAAAAAGTTGTGGTTGTAAGTCCAGATGTTGGAGTATATACAGCCGTGGTAATAGCTGGAACTAAATCTGAGAATGAATCTCCGTACTTTCTTGCTTGCCATCTATATGATAAAGTCCCCTCTGCACTTGCAGAAACCACATTTGTAAATGGCGGAGGAGTCTCATTTTGACAAACTGTGGTAGAAACTTGACCTATTGTGCCTTTAACTGACAAATCGTTATAAAACATGTATAGTGTATTACTCGTGGCGCAACTATCTGCTGTTAATCCACGAACGGAAACAGATACTGAAGAGGATAAAGCTGGTGAAGGAGTAAATGTATTAGAGGGAGATGATTGAACAGAAACACCTCCAACATAAAATGTATATGTGACTATATCTGAGGTTGACGTTGCAGTAAAAGTCACAGATTCTCCTTCACAAAAATCTGTATCACTTAAAGCAGTTGAGCTTAAATTAACTTGTGATGGTTTAGCCAAATTCACAATTGCAAATGTTACACTATTATTTGCAGTTGAAGTATCAGTTACACCCAATGGTAAAGCGTTTATCGCTATTGTGGTGGTTCCTGCATTTGAAAAAGATAAATCAGTAGGCCACCTAAATTTCGCATATCCACCAGGTTGTATTGTATTTGCAGTTGGTGGAGTTCCAGGAGAAGAAAAGTGAGAACTGTTAAAAATTGCAGTAGCAGTCCCAGAGTTTGCTCCAGCAAATGTTAATGTTACGTTTAAATTATTGGCAGTTAAATCTAAAGTATTTGTTGTACTCAGATTATGAACTTCAAATTCTAAGTCAAGAAGTTCATTAAAACAATATCTAACATCAGAACCATCTGCAGGTATAGTTACGTATGATCTATCATTTAACTTTAGGTCAAGAGTTGTTTGAGAAAATACATTTTCTAGACTAAAAAAAAATAATAGAAATAATAAATTCCTCAGAATATATCGATATGGAAATCTGGAATTAATCAAATTTGAGCAATAGATATCTTTTGTTAAACGTTAAATTTAAAAAAATATTATCAATTGTTGGCCAATTTAACCACTTGAAAACCCAATAAACTACAGAAACTTTTTAGAATTCATCCAGTCATCATTATATATCTTACCAAGATATCTCGAACCCGAGTCGTGCAATAGAACTACAATAACGTCTTTTGAAGTGAATTTATCTTTTAATTGAATCAAACCTTTAATGGCCGCACCACAAGAGTTACCAGCAAAAATTCCCTCATCTAATGCCAATTTCCGAGTGTAAATAGCTGCATCTTTGTCATTGACTTTTTCAAAAAAATCAATTAGTGAAAAATCTACATTTTTTGGAATTATGTCTTCACCAATTCCCTCAGTTGAATATGGATAAATCTCATTTTTATCAAAAATACCCGTTTCATGAAATTTTTTAAAAACTGATCCATATGTATCTATTCCCCAGATTTTAATTTTTTTATTTTTTTCTTTTAAAAATTTTGCAACACCTGAAATAGTACCTCCAGTACCAACTCCAACTACAAAGTGAGTTATTTTTCCACCAGTTTGTCTCCATATTTCTGGTCCAGTTTTTTCGTAATGTGCAACTGTATTTGAAAGATTATTGTATTGATCCGCATACCATGCATTTGGAATTTCTTTTGAAATTCTTTTAGCAGTTGAATAATATGACTTTGAATCATCAGGGTCAACATTTGTTGGACATATAATGACTTTGGCTCCAACCGCTTTAAGAACATCTATTTTTTCTTTTGATTGTTTATCTGTTGTAACACAAATCAGTTGGTATCCCTTCACTCGAGCAGCTAAAGCTAAACCCATTCCAGTATTGCCAGATGTCCCTTCCACTATTGTTCCTCCTTTTTTTAACTTTCCACTTGATTCTGCATCTTCAACCATTTTTAGAGCCATGCGATCCTTTATAGAATTTCCTGGATTAAAACTCTCAATTTTCGCAAGTACTAGGCTAGGAATTTCTTTAGTTATTTTGTTTAGCTTTACTAATGGTGTATTTCCGATTGTTCCCAAAATATTTTTGTGATATTCCATATTTATAAAAATTAGTTTGAATTTAAAATTATTTTTTAGGACAATCTAAAACTTATTTAATTTTTAAAACCTTGACTATTTCCATTCTAGAAATTATTAGCATTGGAATCCAAAATGCGATAACCGAAAATATAATAATCAGAAAATTAACAAATATTATATTTGGTATTGAAATTTCAACTGGCAAAGTATCTACAAAATAATTATTGGAATCTAATTCAATTAATTTAAATTGATGTTGAAAATAAATCAATACTAATCCTATCATATTTCCAATGATTAAGCCTTTGACAATTATATTTAAAGTCACCAACAAAAAAATTTTATATATTTTTCTGTAAGGAGCACCAAAAATTTTCATCATCCCAATCATTTTTGATTTTTCAATAATCAAAATTATTATTGCTATTGTTATATTGAGTAAAGCAACAAAAACAACTACAATTAAAACAACAAGTATATTAAAATCAAACATTGAAATCCAATTAAAAATTCCATTGTAGAGTTCCTCCACAGCTTGCACGTCTATGTTTGATGGTAAGGAATTATACACTACTTCTTTATAGTTAGAAGTTTTAAATTGATTTTTTAAAATCAGCTCAACTCCTCCAACCTCATAATCATTCCATCCATTCACTTTCTGTAATACCTTAATATTTGTGAAAGAAAAATTTTCATCAAAATCTCCAAAACCAGTGTTATATATTCCAACAACTTGAAACAATCTCTTCTTTGGAAATTTAGATTTTGAAAAATCATAAAAGAAGGAACTTACAAAATCACCTACCTTTAAGCTTAATTTTTTTGAAGTTTTAGTCGAAATAATTATTTCAAGACTTTCAGGATTACTACTATCTAAAAATCGTCCATTTATTAAGTAATTTTTTAAATTATTAAATGGGAAAGCGGAATCAAGACCTTTTAAAATTCCTCCATCAAATTTTTCTTGATTCTTAAACAGTACAGCTTTGTTGACATAGGTATAGAAATGTTCAATTTTTTTTGAATCATACCATTTTTCTTTATTGATCTGCAATAGATTGACAGGTTTTACAGAGATGTATGAATTGTTATTGTCATAAAAAGATATTTTTAAATCTCCACTCAGGGTAATTATTTTTTTTTTAATTTCTCTTTGAAGTCCAAAACCAGTTGATATAGAAATCAAAATAATTATGATTCCAAGAGCTATAGCAGTAACTGCAATTTTTATTATTCGTGTTGAAACATTATTTTCGTTAAAAAGCGCTTTGCTAATTCTTTTAGAAATAAAAAATTCAAAATTCAAATGAAGAAGTTTTTAATAATAATTAAGTTAATATTTTTATTACAAGTTCATGCTTTATTTTCAAATTTTCAAGAAGTAGAAAGTATAATTCTGGGTGCGGAATCGGTAGAAGAGTTTATCCCTTTTCTTAAGAATAAAAAGATTGGACTTGTTTCAAATTCCTCAAGTATTATTAGATCCGATTATAAAAAAGTCCATCTTTTAGATACATTAATTAAATTAAACCAAAAAATTAAAGCCGTTTTCGCTCCCGAACATGGATTTTTAAGTGACAAAGAAAATGGAGCTTTGATAAAAAATGATTTTGATTTTAAGCGTAATGTAAATATTTATTCACTTTATGGAAAAAATAAAAAACCAAGTCCTAATCAATTAAAAGATATTGATATTATGTTATTTGACCTCCAAGATGTTGGGGCTAGGTTTTACACCTATCTATCAACATTATACTATACAATGGAGGCTTGTGCTGAAAATAAAATACCACTAATAATTCTTGATAGACCAAATCCTAACGGACATTATGTAGATGGTCCAATTCTTGAAAAAAAGTTTTTGAGTTTTATTGGAATACTTGAAATTCCAATTGTTCATGGAATGACTCTAGGAGAAATTGCAAAAATGATTAATGGGGAAAATTTGATTAATTCAAAATGTGAAATAAAGGTAATTAAGATGAAAAACTATAACCATAACTTACAGTTCGATTTACCTTTGCCTCCTTCTCCAAACTTACCGAATAAAATATCAATAAACTTATATCCCAGTTTATGTTTATTTGAACAAACCCCTGTAAGCATAGGAAGAGGCACAAATTTGCAATTTCAAATATTTGGAAACCCAAAATTTGAATCAACTTTTTCTTTTGTTCCTAAACCTAATTTCGGTTCTCAAAACCCAAAACACAACGGCACTGTTTGTTTCGGTAAAGATTTAAGACTGACAGAAAGACTATCGAAAATTGAAATTAAGTGGTTAATAGATGCTTACAATGAATATCCAGAAAAAAATAAGTTTTTCAGTTCAAGGTTTTCACTGCTAGCTGGAACAGAAAGTCTTGAGCAACAAATAAAAAATAATTGGTCTGAAAAAGAAATAAGAGAAAGTTGGGAAAGTGGTTTGAAAAAGTTTAAAAAATTAAGAAAAAAATATTTACTCTACCCCTAGTACTCTATTTTATCCCAAGGTATTTGTGTGTTTGAAGAGATAGTCTCCAATTGGGATTCTCTAATATAAATTTACTTATCAATGGCATAATCTTTTCTTTTTTACTCCATTCTGGTTGTAAAAATAGTTTACAATTTTTTTCTACTTTTTTAGCATTTTGCATTGCAAATTTTAAATCATTTTTATTGTAGACTATAACTTTTAACTCGTTTGCTTTTTTATAAATATCTGGAATTGGTTGTTTGTTTTTTTTAGGTGACAAACAAATCCAGTCCCAATTCCCTGATAGTTCATAAGCACCCGATGTTTCAAGATGAACTTTTTTATTAAACTTTTTAAGCGAATCTGTTAAAGGCGACATATTCCAAATTAGTGGTTCTCCACCTGAAATTACAATTAGATCTACCGAGGAATTAACTGTTTCTATAATATTTTCAATTTTGATTAATGGGTATAAATCAGAATCCCAACTTTCCTTAATATCGCACCAATGACAACCAATATCGCACCCGCCAATTCTCAAAAAATGTGCTGATCTACCGCTATGAAAACCCTCACCTTGAATAGTTGTGAAAGTGTCCATGAGTGGTAAAATTTTACCATTTTTAACTTTAATTTTTTCAATATTTTGATTCATACATCAAATATAACTTCTTCGATAAAAAAACGTAAATTTGAACACTAAATAAAAATAATTATGGATTTAAGACCATTCCACTTAGCCATTCCTGTTAAGGATTTAAAAGAATCTGTAGACTTTTATGAAAAAGTTCTTGGTTGTAAAAGAGGAAGAAAAGACAAGCAATGGGTTGATTATAATTTATTTGGACATCAATTGGTTTTGCATGAAGATAAAAATTTAATTAAAAAGGAACATTTTAATGAAGTTGACGGGAAATCTGTTCCAGTTCCGCACTTTGGAGTTGTCTTAGAATGGAGTGAGTTTAAAAGTTTT
>CACJHA010000053.1 GCA_902593075.1 uncultured Bacteroidota bacterium | reverse complement strand
TTTTTTTAATTGAGTCAAAAATTAGTTGAAGAAACTCAGCCGATATCTGTACTGGCAAAACTCCAATATTTAAGCAATTATTCTTAAAAATATCGGCAAAAAAACTAGAAATTACGCATCTAAATCCGTAGTCATAAATTGCCCAAACAGCATGTTCTCTAGAAGAACCTGAACCAAAATTTTTTCCTGCAACAAGTACTTTTCCAGAATAGATTTTATTATTTAAAACGAAATTCTCTTTAGGAGTATTATCTTGGTTATAACGCCAGTCTCTGAAAAGATTTTTATCAAAATCTATTCTTTCTGTTGCTTTTAAAAATCTTGCTGGAATAATTTGATCCGTATCAACATTTTCAATTTCTAATGGGACTCCTGAACTCTCTAGTATTCTAAATTTTTCGTAAGGCATAATTATAGTTTTCTAGGATCAGTTATTCTCCCTGTTATAGCTGCAGCTGCAGCAACCGCTGGGCTTGCAAGAATTGTTCTAGCCCCTGGCCCCTGTCTTCCTTCAAAGTTTCTGTTTGAAGTACTAATTACATATTTCCCAGGTGGTATTTTGTCGTCGTTCATTGCAAGGCAGGCAGAACAACCTGGTTCTCTTATTTTAAATCCTGAAGATTCCAAGTCCTCTAAAATGCCTTCACTTTTTATTTGCTTCAATACGCGGTGTGATCCCGGAACAAGCCATGCAGTAACATTTCTGTCTTTTTTGAATCCTTTTGTTATTTTTGAAAATGTTCTAAAGTCTTCAATTCTTCCATTTGTACAGCTTCCAAGGAAAACATAATCTACTTTCTTTCCAAGCATTTTATCACCAATTTTATACCCCATATAACTTAGAGATTTTAAGTATGACGATGAATTGTCCTTTTTTGAATCAATTTTGGGTATTTTTCCAGATATACTAATTCCCATTCCTGGATTGGTTCCAAAAGTCACCATTGGTTCTATCTCTGATGAATTAAAATTATATTCTTTGTCAAAAAATGCTCCTTCATCGGTGTGTAATTTAGACCAGTATTCAATTGCCTTTGTTAAATTTTGTCCTTTGGGGGTATATTCTCGATTTTTTACATATTCAATCGTTTTTTTATCAGGCGATATCAATCCTCCTCTAGCACCCATTTCAATTGAAAGATTACAAACCGTCATTCTTCCTTCCATACTCATTTCGGAAAAAATATTCCCACTATACTCAACGAAATAGCCTGTTGCCCCAGATGTAGAAAGTTTAGAAATTATAAAAAGAGCAACATCTTTTGGAGTTACCGAATCTCCTAGTTTTCCGTTAATATTAATTCTCATCGATTTAGGTTTTAGTTGCATAATACATTGAGTGGATAATACCATTTCTACTTCAGAAGTACCAATTCCAAATGCAATAGCTCCAAATGCACCATGAGTTGATGTGTGTGAATCACCACAGACAATAGTAGTTCCAGGAAGAGTTATTCCTGATTCTGGGCCTATAACGTGAACAATTCCGTTTTTTTTATGACCTAACCCCCAAAATACAATATCGTGTTTTTTAGTATTATCTTTAAGAGTTTGAAGTTGTTTTGCAGACAACGGATCTTTGATTGGCAAATGTTGATTAATAGTTGGAGTATTATGATCTGCAGTAGCAAATGTTAGATCTGGATACATAACATTTAGATTTCTGTTTTTTAATCCTAAAAATGCAACAGGACTAGTAACTTCATGAATTAAATGTCTATCTATAAATAATACGTCTGGGCCATTTTCAATTTTTCTTACTACGTGGGAGTCCCATATTTTATCAAAAAGCGTTTTTTTATTAATCATAACCTAGACATTGGAAGCTTTAACTATTTTTTGTATGTCATCATCATAAATTTCTTTTTTTGCATCGGCTAATTTTAAAAACTCTTTATAAACTTTATCAAGTTGAATTTTATCCAATTCAAAACCAATATTTTTAGCTCTATATGCAAGTGCTGCTCGGCCACTCCTAGCAGTTAAAATAATTGATGATTTATCTACACCTACATCTTTTGGATCAATAATTTCATAGGTTTCTCGATTTTTAATTACTCCGTCTTGATGAATACCAGAACTATGAGCAAATGCATTTGATCCAATTATTGCTTTGTTTGGTTGAACAATTATCCCCATCAAATCGGAAACCAATAAGCTTGTACTATATAAATACTTAGATTCAATAGATGTTTGAAGTTTTAGTGAAGGGTGTTGTCTTAATATCATCACAACTTCCTCCAACGAGGTGTTTCCAGCTCTTTCACCTATTCCGTTGATAGTGCATTCAATTTGTCTAGCCCCGCTACTTAACCCTGAAATTGAATTAGCTGTAGCCAGACCCAAGTCATTGTGGCAATGACAAGATATGATAGCTTTATCTATACCCTTAACATTTTCTTTTAAATATTTTATTTTTTCTCCATATTCTTCTGGCAAACAATAGCCAGTTGTATCAGGAATATTTAAAACTGTTGCACCAGCCTTAATTACCTCTTCACAAACTTTTGCTAAAAAATCATTTTTAGTTCTTCCAGCATCTTCAGCGTAAAACTCAATGTCTTCAACTTTGTTTTTAGCGTATCTAACAGCGTAGGTTGCTCTCTCTAAAATTTTCTCTTTTGTGGAATTAAATTTATGCTTAATATGGTGTTCGGATGTACCTATTCCAGTATGAATTCTCGGATATTTTGCATTTTTTAGTGATTCAGCTGCAACATCAATATCTTTTTTAACTGCTCTTGTTAGTCCACACACCTGAGCATTTTTAACAAGTTTAGATATTTCATCAACGGATTTAAAGTCTCCGGGACTGGACACAGGAAATCCAGCTTCAATAACATCAACACCCATTTCATCCAATCTTTCAGCTATTAAAAGCTTACTTTTGGTATCGAGTTTGCATCCAGGGACTTGTTCACCGTCCCTTAGAGTGGTATCAAAAATATATACTTTATCGTCTGCCATTTAATTCACTAGTAAAATTAATATTAATTACTCAATAGAGTGTTCATTTCACTTTTTTTTATTATTATTTTCAAGCAAATTAAATTTTATTTCAACTACTATATTTACTAACTTTACATAATTAATTATTCCAATGTCCAAACAAAATAAAGAAAATCTTTTTCTTTTAATTAAGTCACTGTCAAAATCTGAAAAAAGACAATTTAAATTATTTGTAGGTAGGGTAAAATCTAATAAGGATTCTAAATTTATCAAATTATTTAATTTACTTGATAAATCGAATAAATACAATGAATTAGAAATACTTAAAAAAAATTTCGTTACAAAACAGCAATTATCTAACCTCAAGGCCCATCTCTATAATCAAATACTTCAAAGTTTAAGAATGAACCCTATGTTACAAGATAACAGGATGATAATAAGAGAACAAATTGATTATGCTACAGTTTTATATCAAAAAGGTTTGTATAAGCAAAGTTTAAAAATATTGGATAAAGCCAAAAACATGTCTATTGATTTAGATGAAAAATATTCTGCCTTCGAAATTGTAGAAATTGAAAAATTAATAGAGTCTCAGTATATAACTAGAAGCATGAGTAATAGGACAGGCGAACTTATTAAACACTCTAAATCTTTATCTGCACAAAATAAATTATGCAGTAGTTTGTCAAATCTTTCCTTGCAATTATATGAAAGATTGATAAAAGCTGGTTATGCTAAAAGTGATGAAGAATTTAGAGAAATAACAAAGTTTTTTTTTGAAAGAATGCCAAAGGTGAACTATAATAAATTGGGTTTTAGAGAAAAATTATGGTATTGTAAAGTTAACGTATGGTATAGTTTACTAATCCAAGACTTCTTGTCTAGCTATAAGTTTTCGAGAAGATGGGTTGATTTATTTGATTCTAATGTCACTATGATTTCATCTCACCCTGTTTTCTTTCTCAAGGCCAATAATTTCCTAATGGAAGCATTGGTCTTAATTAAGTATCCAAAAAAATTTAAAGAGGTTTTGGTGAAATTTGAAGAGCTTGTTGAGTCTGATTTATTTCCAAAAAATGATAATATTTCAACTTTATCTTTTCTTTATTTAACAAATAACCACTTAAACCTTCTTTTTATGGAGGGTAAATTTCAAAATGGATTAAAAATGATTCCAAAAATATTATCCAAAATAGATGATTTAAAAAGCCATATTGATCCTCACCATATAATGTTAGTATACTACAAGATTGCTTGTCTCTATTTTGGCTGTGACCGATATGTGGATTCAATTAAATACCTAAACCTTATCGTTCAAAACAAGGAGTTGAAAATGCGTGAGGATTTATTGTGCTTTACAAGAGTTTTAAATTTGGTAGCTCACTATGAAGCTGGTTTTGATTATGATATTGATAAGCATATAAGAGACACATATAAATTCTTACTTAAGATGAACGATTTACATGAGGTTCAAAAATTAATGATAAAATTTGTTAGAAATTTGGGTAATATATACCCCCACGAATTGAAAGAAAATTTTAAAAGTTTACATAAAGAATTAAAGCCATATGAAAATGACCCCTATGAGAGAAGAGCATTTCTTTATTTGGATATTTTATCTTGGCTAGAAAGTAAAATTTTAAATATGCCCATATCAAAAATCATACAAGAAAAAGCATCTAAGAACTTACCTCTTCGCAAGATTCCCAGAGAGAGTCTTTTGGACATCTAGCAACAAATCTTAACTTTTTCTTTGTAACAGGATGAAAAAATGTAAGTTGTCTGGAGTGTAGATAAATACATGAATTTTTATTCGATCTTTTTGAACCATATTTTAGATCTCCTTTTATAGGAAAACCTCGATAGGCTATTTGAGATCTAATTTGATGGTGTCTTCCGGTTTCAAGTTCAACTTCAATAAAAGAGTAATTTTTTAAATTATTTTTTAGCCTGTAAGTTAAAATAGCTCTTTTACTTCCCTCTAATTCTTTATTTAAAACCATAGACTTATTTTTTTTTTGGTTTTTTTTTACCCAATTAATTAACTTTTCCTTTTTAGGTATATTTTTACCTTCAACTATAGCCCAATAAGTTTTTAAAACTTCTCTATTTTTAAATTGTTTGTTTAGTCTAGATAATGCTTTTGATGTTTTAGAAAAGACCATTACTCCGCTTGATGTCCGATCGAGTCTGTGTACTAAACCTAAATAAACATTTCCTTCTTTATTTTTTGTTATTTTCAAATAATTTTTGAGAATATCTAATAATGATATGTCACCAGTCTTATCTCCTTGGACCA
Organism: uncultured Bacteroidota bacterium; assembly: GCA_902593075.1. Taxonomy (GTDB): domain Bacteria; phylum Bacteroidota; class Bacteroidia; order Flavobacteriales; family Flavobacteriaceae; genus TMED96. The sequence goes on along the minus strand of CACJHA010000053.1, from coordinate 1,382 downwards.
AAATCCCTGGAGGTTTGTTAAAAACTATTAAATGATTGTCTTCATATATTAAATTCTGATTTACTAATTTAATATTGTTCATTATTATTTGGAAAGTCTCCTTTTTTTACATCATTGGAGTAGTTTTTAACAGCTTTATCAATTAATGAATCCAAATCAGCATATCTTCTAAGAAATCGAGGACTGAATTCTTTGTTCATGCCAAGCATGTCATTTATAACAAGTACTTGTCCATCAACATTTTTACCAGCTCCAATACCAATAACAGGAATATTTAATTTATTAGCTATTTTAGCTGCAAGTTTAGCTGGTATCTTTTCTAATACAATCCCAAAGCAACCAATCTCCTCTAAAAGCAATGAATCGTTAATTAGTTTTTCAGCTTCAATTTTTTCTTGTGCTCTTACAGTATATGTTCCAAACTTGTAAATTGACTGAGGAGTTAAACCAAGATGACCCATTACAGGAATACCGGCTTGTAATATTCTTTCAATTGATTGTTTTTGTGATTCTCCTCCTTCAAGCTTAACCGCATGTGCTCCCGACTCTTTCATTATTCTTATAGCTGATTTTAAAGCTCCACTAGAATCTGATTGATAACTACCAAACGGCAAATCAACGACAATAAGAGCTCTTTTTGTAGCTTTAACAACTGATGATGCATGATAAATCATCTGATCAAGCGTTATAGGCAGAGTTGTTTCATGACCAGCAAATACGTTAGACGCGGAGTCTCCTACTAAAATAACGTCTATACCTGCTCTGTCAATGATTTTTGCAACTGAATAATCATAAGCTGTTAGCATAGAAATTTTATCATTACTTAGTTTCATTTCAAATAATGACTTTGTAGTAACAATTTTATATGCTTTGTTTCTCTTCAAAATTTTTTCAAAACTATATTTCTACAAATTTAAGTTTTTAAATTGTTATCCAACAAAAAAAATATTATGACAGCATGTCAGTTTTTAATAGATGGCATAAAGATTGCCAAATTATAATAAAATATAATTATGAGTAAGATTATTGGTATTGATTTAGGAACTACAAATTCATGCGTTTCTGTAATGGAAGGCAAAGAGCCTGTAGTAATTCCTAACGCTGAAGGAAAAAGAACGACACCATCAGTGATAGCATTTGTTGAAGGTGGCGAAATTAAAGTTGGTGATCCTGCTAAAAGACAAGCCGTAACAAATCCAACCAAAACTGTAGCTTCTGTGAAACGTTTTATGGGTAATAAATATTCTGAATCCAATAAAGAAGCGTCTACGGTTGCGTATAAAGTAACAAAGGGTGATAATGATACACCTAGAGTAGATATTGATGGAAGATTATATACTCCACAAGAATTATCTGCTATGATTCTACAAAAAATGAAAAAA
>CACJHA010000052.1 GCA_902593075.1 uncultured Bacteroidota bacterium | reverse complement strand
AAGCAGTAAATAGTAGTCTTGGTGATGCGCTTGGTAAAGTCTATGTTTCAGATAAATTTACTCAAGAAGCAAAAGATATTATGTTAGAATTAATTGAAAATCTAAAAATTGCATATACTAAAAGGATAGAAAATCTTAAATGGATGGATAGTATAACTAAAATTAATGCTATTAATAAACTCCGAAAAATGAAAGTTAAAGTAGGGTTTCCAGATAAATGGGAGGACTATTCTAAGCTACAATTAATCAAAGACGAAAACAATTCTAATTATTTTGAAGCTAGGATTAATATAGCTGAATATAACTTCTTTGATAATTTGTCAGATTTTGAAAAACCCGTTGATAAGAGTCAATGGCTATTAACTCCTCAAACAGTAAATGCTGGATATGTTCCAATTTTTAACGAAATAATTTTTCCAGCAGCATTTTTACAACCTCCTTTTTTTGATATGTATGCTGATCCTGCTGTTAATTATGGTGCAATTGGCAGTGTAATTGGTCATGAAATTCTTCACGGGTTTGATGACTCAGGTGCTGATTTTGATGAAGTTGGAAATCTTAGAAATTGGTGGACAGAAAAAGACTTAGAAAGATTCAACAAATTAGGAGAAAAATTAGCAAATCAGTTTAGTGAAATTGAAGTTCTGCCCGGAAATTTCATAAATGGAAAATTTACACTTGGAGAGAATATAGGAGATTTGGGCGGTCTTAGAGCGGCTTATGACGCATATAAGATTTACAAAAAAAACAATAAAACACCAGATTCAATTTATGGATACACGCCTGAGCAATTATTTTTTATTTCATTTGCAAATAATTTCCGCACAAAAATAAGGGAAGAGGCTCAAAAAAACTATCTTCGAATTGACCCACATTCTCCTGGATACTATAGAGTAAATCAAAGTGTTCGTAATATGGACGAATTTCATGAAGCTTTTAATACAACCTCAAAAGATAGTATGTTTCTTTCAAAAGAAAAGAGAGTGTATATATGGTAAAGTTTTATAAATTTGGAATCTAACTATAAAACAAATTCAAAATGAAAAAATTTTTATTTACATTATTTTTTGGACTATTTATTTTTGCAAGTTCTTATTCTCAAGTTATTGTAATGGATATAGTCCAAGTCAAAGAAGGCATGAATACACAATACGAAGCAGTTGAAAAATTTGTAGAGCCCATTAAAAGAGAGGCCGTAAAAATGGGTAAGCAGCTTGGATGGTACATCATGAAAAGAAAATCAGGAGGTGATTTAAGTGAGGTCGAAAACAAAGGGATTGGAGACTACATTATCTTAAATATTTATAAAGACGAAGCTCAAATGAAATCTGGTATGGATTGGAATGCTATTGCTAGTAAAGTCTATAAAGGAAAAATGTCTACTCGTACAATACAAAAGAAAATGAATTCTTTTAATGCCCCCAGAAAAGATACAAGAACTTATACTCTTGAAAATATTTATTATACAAAGCCTGGGCAAGCAAACAGAGGTGAAACTGTCTATATTTTCCCTGCTGAAGCACTTAATGACGAATATGAAAAATACGAAATGGAGGTTTTTAGACCAATGTGGGAAAAAATGATATTGGAAGGTAGTCACAAATATTGGGGCTTTAATAAAATTACTTCAAGAAGTGATAATGCATATCAAAACTTAACACATATTATATTTAATAGCAGAACCGGAGTTGAATCAAAGATAGAAACTGACTTTACAACTCAGAAAGCCATGGATATTGGATACAAATCAAGAAAAGGATTTGATAATGCAGTATGTGAAATAATATTTCTTGCAGACGCCTTTAATAACTAAATAATTCAAAAGCCCTCTTACCGAGGGCTTTTTTATTTTACATAGAGTTTATTTTTTGATCCATCCAGAGAAGTCTGTCTTGTAGATGGTTTTTTAAAGCCTCTATTACTTGTAAATAATCAACACTAATTCCAGTCCATCTTTCGTAATTTCTAGCTATAGAACCATTTTCAATCAAATAATCAGCAGTCTCTTGAACCAAATTTAAAACTGTTTGATTTGAAAATTGATTGCTTCTATATTGAGTCCATCTTTCTTTTAATCTTTGCTTAAAATAATCATCTCCCAAAAATACTTTCCACCAAAATGGAACCATCCAGGCGTCTCTTGGAACATATTGGTTGTAATTGGCAATCCAGTCGGTAAAAGGAACTCTATCTTGTCTGTTATATCCAATATTTAAATCCCAAATTGGACCCATTTTAAGCTTTCCACCTCTATTTTTATGCATATAAGTACTTAATCTGTAAGCATCAATATTACCAGTTAGTTCGTTTAGAATAAAATAATCAACAAAACTATCAATGTCAATATAATTATTGTAATCCCTCTCACTTGCAGTATCATCTATATTAAATAATGAATTTTCAAAATCTCTGATGTAATTTTGAATATATTGTTTTTGATCGTCTGCTATGTCCTCGGCTTTTGGATATTCATACAAAAAATACGTTTCTAAATATTGAGCAGGATGATATGGAGAGTTGAATGGTGGGAAAGAAATTTTGACCCCATTTATATCATAATCCGATCTAAAAGAAATGGATTCAGAATACCTTGCGTCATCATCCCAATTATTTTCAAAATAACTTAGAGTCTGGAATCCCTCTATTACATCTCCACCTGCTGTTTTGTCAATTTTTAATATATAACCTCCAGTTATATCTTCTTTTAATTTTTTTATATCAATTCTATTCTTATCTCTTTTTAATTTCTCCATTAGAATATAAACGCCTTTATAATCCCCGTTGACTTCTAATTCAACAAATTTTGATCTACTCGCATACATTCCAATTGATCTTGACAATTCATACCCAATAAAATGATGCATCAAAGATGGGTCAAAAACTCTCTGATCAGTCGATCTATAAACATGCCCCATCAAAATCCAATCTTCTTCCTCAGGAAAATTTAAAATTTCCATTTCAGAATCTTCATTATTTTCATCCCATATTTCAAATCCATATGATTTTTTATCAGTCAATCGAAATGATGTAGAACCCCGGTACTCTATACCAATTGGACTTGAATGGGTTATACTGTCATATTCTTTAACGTAGAAATCCCCAGGAACTTTTGGCTCATTTTGGATTATTTCATCACTTTTAACAGAAATATAAGGAAGCTGACCCGTTTCAATTATATTTTCGAAAACATCAAGATCTCCTTCGCCGTCAATGCTTTTGTTGCAACTAATATTTGTAAAAGCAAATAAAAATAAAATTGTATTAAGAACATATTTAAATAGTGAGATTGTAACTTTTAAATTCAAGATATTTTTTTTTATAAACTTAATGCAGATAAGCAATTAATACAAATTATCCTGATATTTAAACAAATCTTAACGAAATTCTTCTTTTTCGATTTTTAGAGTTAGTTTAAGTTTTTTGTAGATTTAAAAATTAAACTCTTGAAATGAAAAGATTTTTATCAATAATTTTTACTTTTTTTATAATTACAAATCTTTATTCTCAAAAAAAAAGTAAAAAACTTTCAATTGATTCTTTAACACACAAAAAAACCAAAAGTGTGGGTATTATCACATCATATCTTGACAATAATGATGAGCTATTCCTTGAATTAAGGGACTCAATACTTAAAAAGGAGATTTTGGTCGTCACACGATTTGTACAACTGCCCTCTAATTATTCCGGATATATTAATGCTGGATCTAAAACTTCAGAGCAAGTTGTTAAGTTTGAAAAAAAAGGAGAAAAGATTTATTTAAGGCAAGAAAGCTTCTCTAATATTGCAAACGAAATTGATCCAATAAGTATTAGTGTTACAAAAAACAACTTGAGTCCTATTCTCGCATCTTTCAAAATTTTAAATAAAGAAGAAAATAGATACTTAATCGATGTAAGTTCTTTCTTTTTAAAAGATTCTCCAGGATTTAATATTATTAGAAAAACCGAACGAGATAGATACAAAATTGGAAGAGCTGACAAGAATAGAAGTTCCATAGATTCAGCTAATAGCTACCCACAAAATTTGGAAATAAAACATACTTTGACCTTTGAAGCCTCTAACCCACCAAGAGGCAACAATTCAAAAACGCTTTCATTTCAAATAAATCATTCTTTTATTGAGTTACCGAAGAATCCCATGCCAATTAGATATACAGATCACAGGGTTGGTTGGTTCAGTGTTGAAAAAACAAATTATAGCTCACAAGAACTTAAATCAGACTCTTATAGAATTGCCCAAAGATGGAGATTGGAACCTAAAGACCCAGAGGCTTATGATAATGGAGAGCTTTCAGAACCTGTTAAACAAATAATTTATTATTTAGATCCAGCAACCCCAATCAAGTGGAGAAAATACTTCAAACAAGGAATTGAAGACTGGAATGAGGCTTTTGAGGAGGCAGGATTCAAAAATGTTGTAGTTGCAAAAGATCCCCCTTCAAAAGATGAGGATCCAAATTTTAGTCCAGAAGATATTAGGTACTCAACTGTGCGATATGTAGCTTCAAAAACAAGAAATGCCACCGGTCCAAGAGTATATGACCCTCGAACAGGAGAAATTCTTGAAAGTGATGTTATATGGTACCATAATCACCTAAGGTCTTATAGGAATAGATATCTTATAGAAACTGGAGCTGCCAATCCAAAAGCCAGAACACTTGATACCCCTGAAAGAGAGATTGGAGAAATGATGAGAAGAGTTATTTCTCATGAAGTTGGACACGCACTGGGTCTTCCACACAATATGAAGGCTAGTAGTGCATATCCTGTTGATTCTCTTAGATCTGGAACTTTTACACAAAAATACGGTATAGCATCAACGATAATGGATTATGCAAGATACAATTATGTAGCCCAACCAGGAGATAAAAATATTCGCTTCATTAGAAAAATTGGACCCTATGACAAATACTCAATAAATTGGGGTTACAGGTATTTTGAAAACAAAAATTCTTTAGAAATCAAATCCATTTTAGAGGATTTTGTAGATCAAAAATCTCTTAATCCAAATTACATGTTTGGCTATGGTGGGCTAGATCCGAATTCTCAAACAGAGAATATCGGAGATGACCCTATAAATGCAACTACATACGGTATTAAAAATTTAAAAATTGTGATGGATAAATTACCCAAATGGACAAAAACTAAGAATATAGATTATAAAGATTTGGAAGAAATTTATTTAGAGGCAATTTATGTTTACAGAAGGTATATGTATCATGTAATAAATATTGTAGGAGGTGTCTTCGAAACAAGAAATTCAAGAAAGAAAAACAATATTAATACTTACAAAAATGTTTCTAAAGAGAAACAGATAGATGCTATTTTATTCCTTTATGAAAATCTATGGAAAAGTCAATTTTGGTTAACTCCTAAAAAAATAACCTCAAAAATAAGGCCTAACGGAATTATGGAGCGAATTGAAAATATCCAGAAAAGTTCAGTAAATAGACTATTATCATCTAGAAAATTAAATCAAATTCTTTCGTCTAACTCAACAGTTGAAGGGCTTGGGCTAAATTCCAAAGATGTTATAAATGAAATTGAAAAAAATATTTTTAGCAATTTAAATCCAGATACTTCAGAGCAAAATTTACAAGTATATTTTGTTGAGAAAATGCTTGAATTGATAGATGATAAACAACTTCATCCAAGCATAAAGTCTTTTATAATTAGCCTAAAGAAAAATTTGAATAAGAAATTTAAAAGAAATTCAAATAAATCTCTAAAAGCCCATTATGAGTATCTGTATTTATTGACAAAAACTTAAATTTTGGTTTTTTCGATAACAGCTTGCCCAAACAAGCACAAGCCTGAATTTGTAACTACAAGGGAAACAGTTCCTAGTATAACCCAATTTTCAGAATTTTGATACTTCATTATAATCGCCTCACCCAGAAGAGACAGTCCTAATCCAAAAATAAGGAGTGACAAAACAGAATACAAAAACCATTTTTTCTTTTTATTCATAATTGAATTTATTTTTAATAGTCTATAAAAAATAAAAATAACGAATTAAGTATTGATTGTATAGAAAAGAAACAAAATGAAATTAATAGATAGTTGTAAATCCTCTGTTTACTTAAAAAGTCAGTTAAGTTTTAAATAGTACTTTTTATAAGGATAATAAGATATTGTAGCTAGTAAAACGACAAATGCTATTGAATAATAGACAAAATTAGGAGTAATAATTTTGTCTCCACTTGCATATGAATGCAAACCAACCAAATAAAAATTCACGCCGAAATAGGTCATCAAAATACTTGCAAATGAGACTACACTTGCAAGATTAAAAATCCATTTTCCTCTCAAACTTGGTATAAATCTCATATGAATAACAAATGCATAAACCATAATACTTATAAGGGCCCACGTTTCCTTTGGATCCCACCCCCAATATCTTCCCCAACTTTCATTTGCCCACATTCCACCTAAAAAGTTTCCAATAGTTAACATAATCAGTCCAACTGTCATAGAAAGTTCATTTACAATTGAGAGTTCATTAATATTTAAGTGCATTATCTTTTTATTAGTTCTATTTGTCAAAAGCATCAGAAAAAGAACCACTATTCCAATTATCATACTAAGAGCAAAAGGACCATAACTACCAACTATTACAGCAACATGAATCATTAACCAATAGCTGTCAAGAACAGGTTGAAGATTTGCTATCGATGGATCCATCCAATTCCAGTGAGCAATCATCAAAATCATGGATACAACAAATGTTGTAGCTGCTAGGGTGAGATTTGACTTCCTGCCAAACAAAATTCCAAATAGCATAGTTGCCCAAGAAACATAAATCATTGACTCATATGCGTCACTCCACGGAGCGTGACCAGAGATATAGGCCCTAAAAATTAAACCAGCAGTGTGGAGTGCAAATAGTAAATAAACAACTACTTTAAAAAAATTTATTAAGTAACCAAATACTTTTTTTTGATTGAAAATTTGTACTATCAGAATTAAAAAAAGTAACAGTCCGGTATACAAATACCAACTAAAAATTTTTTTAAAAACGTCATATTTATTGTATAAAATTTCTGATTTGATTTTACTATCAGAAGGTAAAATCATCTCACCATATCGTTTTTGATATCCTTTTAGGCTTTCTAGTAAATTATCAGCATTCGTGTAGTCACCACTTTTTTTAGCCGATCTTAAGGATTGAAAGTAAAGAGGAAGTACATTATTTACATATAGGGAGTCAGGTCCTTTGAAATTTGTGTCCTGAATTTCAGGATAGGAAACCCATTTATTATTTTGATTCCCTGGAACAGGGAAAATCCTTAGGATCTTACCTTCCAATGCTGAATATAGTAAATTAACACGCTTATCTACCTCTATAAAATCTTTTTGAAACTGATTGGGAATTCCTGCCCTATAAGCTTTTTCAAGTTGTGTTGAAATTTTATAATTACCTTCTTTATCAAAAAAAG
>CACJHA010000051.1 GCA_902593075.1 uncultured Bacteroidota bacterium | reverse complement strand
ATTAATTTAATCAATGTTTTTTAACAAAATCTATTAATTTTGTCTAGTGAAATTATTTTTAATATCCTTCATACTTATTGCCCTTTCATTTGCGGGTATCGCTATAAAAATCATTTTAAAAAAAAATGGACAATTTAGTGGGACATGTGCTAGTCAGAGTCCATTTTTAAATAATCAAAATGAACCATGTTCTTTATGTGGTAAAATTCCGACTGGGGACAATTGCGACTCAAAAAAGGTTGTCTAAATATCATTGAACAAAATTTTGAACCATATGGTTTATAAATCTTTAGAGGATGCGGTCAAAGCAGCAAAAAAAAACGATCAACGAGCCTTTGGCTTTTTATATGACGAGTGTTGGGACTATATATATGGATATCTTTTCAAAATATCTAGGGATGAAAGAATTGCTGAAGAACTTTCTCTAAAAACCCTATCCAAAGCTTTTGATAAGATTGATAAATTTAATCCGGAATTTAAGTTCAAGAGCTGGGTAATAACAATCTGTAAAAATTTGCATATTGACTACCTAAGAAAGCAAAATGCTAGTAATAAAATTGAGTTATATATTACAGAAAGAAGAGAGTTAAAATATAATATTGCTGATGAAATTCTCTCACCAGAAGATGAATTAATAAAAAGCCAAAACATTAATGACCTTTTAGAAAAGGTAAAAAAATTAAAGCCTACTTATGAAAAGGTAATTAAAATGAAATATTTTCAAGAAATGACTTACAAGGATATTTCGCATAAAACTCAAATCCCGCTAAATACAATAAAAGTTATGATACTAAGAGCAAAAAAAATTTTAGCAGAATTAATATCAAATGAAAATTCTAAATCTTAGAAAACTTGGACCAGGATTACTGTTTGCCGGTGCAGCCATTGGAGTGTCTCACCTAGTGCAATCAACAAAAGCAGGTGCAGACTTTGGCTTTGGGTTACTTTGGGCACTGGTTATTTCTATAATTTTAAAATACCCTTTTTTTCAATTTGGTTCTAGGTTTGCATTAGCAACCAAAATGAGCTTATTGGATGGATATTATAAACTTGGAAAAATCTATCTTTTAATTTTTTTTATTCTTAGTATTGGAACAATGTTTACAATCCAAACTGCCGTTACTATTGTAACAGCTTCACTTGCAACTACTATATTAGGATATTCCCAAAACCTCATCATACTTAGCACATTGATTATTTTATTATGCTTTATAATACTTTTGTTTGGAAATTATAAACTGCTTGATAGATTAATCAAAATAATAATATTAGCTCTAACAACGAGTACAATTGTTGCGCTGATAATTGCAGCAATTAAAACTAGGAATTCACTTGATTTTACTCAAGTTTTTCCTTACAAAACATCGGTTATTTTTCTTGCCGCGTTAATTGGTTGGATGCCTGCTCCTCTTGATATTTCTGTCTGGCAATCCCTATGGATACTGGAGAAAAAAAAATCAAACACAATTTCATTTGGAGAAGGTCTTTTTGATTTTAACATTGGTTATTTTGGAACTTTTATTCTTGGAATTTGTTTTTTAAGCCTCGGTGCACTAGTGATGTATGGAAGTGGAATTGGATTTTCTGAAGTTGGAAGTATTTTTGCTGGACAATTTATCGAACTATACACGTCTACCTTGGGAGAATCTTTTTATCCAATAATTGTAATTGCTGCATTTACCACAATGTTTAGTACTACTTTAACAACTTTAGATGCATCTCCAAGATCTATGTACAAATCTAGTCAGTTGTTATTTCCTTACACTACTAAATTAGATTATAAGTTTTGGTTAATAACTTTAAGTATAGGTACAATTTGTATTTTTTCATTCCTATTAGATGAAATGGGAACATTAGTTCAAATTGCAACAGTGCTTTCATTTGTTACAGCACCTTTTTATGCCTATCTAAATTTAAGGTTAGTTACAAGTGATTTAATGCCTTCAAAATATAAACCATCCAAAGTTTTAATAAATTTCAGCTATGTTGGATTGATTTTTTTAACTCTTTTTGCTTTAGTTTTTGTAAAAATAATACTCTAAAGTTATATATATTTGTAATCGATTATGAAGTTGGACGTTAAAAGGAATACTCACTCAAAAAAGCCGAAGTGGATTAAAGTAAAGCTCCCTATAGGTAAGAAGTATACTGAATTGAGAAATTTAGTAGAAAAAAATAAATTAAATACAATTTGCACGTCCGGAAGTTGCCCAAATATGGGAGAGTGTTGGGGTGAAGGTACTGCGACATTTATGATTTTGGGGAATATTTGTACTCGGTCTTGTCAATTTTGCGGAGTTAAGACAGGTAGACCTGGAATTGTTGATTGGGGTGAACCACTGAAAGTTGCTAAATCAATTCAAATTATGAAGGTTAAACATGCCGTGGTTACATCGGTTGACAGAGATGACCTTAAAGACGGTGGCGCTTCATTATGGGTTGAAACTGTAAAATCAATTAGAAAACTAAACCCAACTACAACTCTAGAAACTCTGATTCCAGATTTTAAAGGTGAAAACAAAGATCTTGATAAAATTATTGAAGTTATGCCCGAGGTCATTTCTCACAATCTCGAAACTGTTAGAAGGCTTACACGTGAAGTAAGGGTTCAAGCCAAATATGATAGAAGTTTATACGTTTTAAAATACCTCAAAGACCAAGGAGTGAATAGAACAAAATCTGGAATTATGTTAGGCCTTGGTGAAACTGAAGGCGAAGTCTTTGAAACACTGCATGACCTGAGAGACGCTAACGTTGATGTGGTAACTATTGGACAATACCTACAACCATCAAAAAAATTACTTCAGGTAAAAGAATTTATAAAACCAGAACAATTTGATAAATATGCTCAAATTGCAAAAGACATAGGATTTATTCATGTTGAAAGTGGACCTCTCGTAAGATCTTCATACAAAGCCCACAAACACATCAACTAATTTAATTTTCCTTTTTCTAAAATATAAGTTTTAAAAAATTTGGAATCTTCTTCGCTAAAAGAAATGTTTATTTTAATGTAAAATAGTAAATCTGAATTCATATGTTCTTGAAGTTTATGATAATCTTTCTCGGTTGTGAGAATTAAATTTCCATCACTGAGAGAATTAATTTTATTTATATCTTTTCTAGTATATGTAAAATGATCTTTATAATTAATTGTTTTAAAAACCAGACCTTTAATCTTAAGTTCTCTAACCAACAATGCGTTGTCAGCAATACCAGTTACTAATATGAAGGGAACTTTTTTTAGAATATTTAGTGGCAGTTTTTTACTCTTTCCAAAAATGTATTTATCATACTTTATTTTAGTAAAAAAAACTTTTTGTTTTAAATCAATATTTAATTCGGAAATAAATTTTTCTCTTTCCTCAATAGGTAATTCTCTCGGGCATTTTGTAACTATTATCACGTCTGCTCTCCGAGCAGAATTCCTAGATTCTCTTAGGTTCCCAGAAGGAAATAAATAATCTTTAAAGTATGGTTTTGAATACTCTGTTAAAAGGATCATAATATTCGGTTTAACCCATCTGTGCTGATATACATCATCCAAAATAAATATGTTTTTTAAATTTTTGTTAATTGATTCTATTAATCTTAACATACCTTCCCTTCTGCTATTACAGACGCCAACTCTAATTTTTTGATTTTGCTTATGGAACATAAACGGTTCATCTCCTAAATGATTTGGAGTAGAACTTTTATTTGCTATTTGAAAGCCTTTTGATTTTCTTCCATATCCTCTACTCAAAATGTTAACCATATACTTGTCATTTAAAATTTCAGCCAAGTAACTAACCAAAACGGATTTCCCTGTACCACCCATCGAAATATTACCAACACCAATAGAAAAATAATCAAATGTGTGCTCTTTAAATATTCCTACATCGAAAAAAAAATTTCTAATCAATGTTAGAAAATTAAGAAATGTAGCGAACGGGTAAAAAACTATTTTTCTTATTAAAGACATATTATTTTAAAGGTCATAAATATACACTTAAAAAAAATTGGATACTTTTAAATAATATTGAAATAATGAAACTAGAAAAAATTATTAATGAAATTCAAAAAATATTCCCTTTAAAAACGGCAGAGGATTTTGATAATGTTGGTTTGTTAATAGGAAAAGCTGACATTGAGTGTAATAAAGCTCTCGTTTGTCATGATGTTACTGATGAGACCATTGATGAAGCATTAAATAATAAGTGTCAATTGATAATATCCTACCACCCCCTAATATTTAACAGTCTTAAGAAAATAAATTATAAAGACAGAATAGGGAGAATAATTACAAAAATGATTGAAAACAAACTTTCCCTTTATTCTATTCATACCTCTTTTGATAATTTAAAAAATGGTTTAAATTTTGATCTTGGGAAGATTTTAAATCTGCAAAATCAAAAAAAATTAATCCCAAAAAAAAATAGCTTAATGAAATTAACAAGCTATGTACCTAATGACTATCTGGACTTAGTTTTAAATTCATTATATGAAGCTGGTGCAGGAGAAATAGGAAATTATTCAAATTGTAGTTTTTCTGCTAAGGGTGAAGGAAGATACTTGGGAAGTAAAGGAAGTAATCCAAAATTTGGTAATAAAGAAGAATTAACCAAAACTTCCGAAATTTTAATTAGCTTAATTTTTCCAAGCTATAGGAAGAAAAAAATAATAGAGAGTTTAATAAATTCACACCCATATGAAAGTGTAGCATACGAGATTGTGAATATTGAAAACAAAAATCCTGATCTAGGATTGGGTAGTATAGGTGTTTTACCTATTAGTATGACTGAAAAAAAATTTCTTGAGTATCTAAAAAAAAGATTACCGGTCAATGTTATAAGACACTCAAATTTTACGAACAATAAAATTAAAATTGTTTCAGTTTTAGCTGGTTCAGGAGCTTTCGCAATAGATAATGCAATCAACAGTAAAGCAGACGCGTTTGTCACAGGTGATTTGAAATATCATGATTTTTTTAAAAGTGATAACAAAATACTTTTAGTCGATGCTGGACATTTCGAAACAGAATTTTTTATAAAAAATAAATTACAAGAGTTACTTAAAGAAAAAATTCCTAATTTTGCGTTCATTCGTTCCGAGATTAATAATAATCCTGTGAAATATTTTTAAACTATGGCTAAAAAGATTGAGATAACAATAGAGGAAAAACTAAGAGCCCTTTTTGACTTACAATTGATTGACTCTAGGATTGATGAAATTAGAAACATAAGAGGTGAACTTCCATTGGAAGTTGAAGATTTAGAAAATGAAATTGAAGGATCAAATGTGAAAGTCGAGAAAATTACAAGTGAAATTAGTGACTTTGAAAATAACATAAAAGAACACAAAAATAATATTGAGGAGGCTAAAGTTTTGATAAACAAATATTCTGAAAAATTGCAAAACGTTAGAAATAACAGAGAATATAATTCTATAGTAAAAGAAGAAGAATTTCAAAAATTGGAAATCGAATTATGTGAAAAGAAAATAAAGGAATTGCAAGCAAAATCTGAACTTAAAAATGAAACCATCCAAACTCTTCAAGAACATATACAGGAAAAACAAAAACATTTAGACGCTAAAAAAAGTGAATTAAAAGAAATAATGAAGGAAACTGAGAAAGAAGAGAATGTTTTAATTGAACAATCAAAAAAGTTTGAAGAAAAAATAGAAGAGCGTCTAGTAAAAGCTTACAAAAGAATCCGAGGAAATGTAAAAAATGGAATGGCTATTGTTGCACTTGAACGAGGAGCTTCGGCAGGATCATACTTTACTATACCACCTCAAATACAAATGGAAATTGCATCAAGACAGAGAATTATAACAGATGAATATAGTGGTAGAATTCTTGTTGATGCAGAGCTTGCCGATGAAGAAAAGAACAAAATAAATAAACTAATAAATTCTCTCTAGTTTTTACAAATTATTTTCTAAACTTATCAAACCAGTATAAGACAGAATTTACTTTAGCTATAAGATTACTGGGTTTGGATGCAATACTATGACTAGAATTAGGAATTCTAACCAACATTGTTTCTACTCTTCTTAATTTCAAAGCTGTATAAAATTGCTCACTCTCAGAAATCGGAGTCCTATAATCTTTCTCACCAGTAATTAACATCGTTGGAGTTTTAACATTACCCACATAAGAAATTGGAGACCTTTTCATATAATTCTCTTGGTCTTTCCAAGGGAAATTTTTAAACCAATACTTATAATATATCGAAGTATTATCTGCATACAAGACAAAACTATACCAATTAATTACAGGTTTTGCAACTACCGCAGCTCTAAAAATATCTGTTTTTCCAATAATCCAGGAAGACAATACCCCTCCTCCACTTCCCCCGGTAACAAAAAGATTTTTCTCATCAATAAAACCTTGATCTAAAATATAATTGACTCCTGAAATTAGATCGTCATAGTCATGATTTGGATAATTATGATGGATTTCATTAGCAAATTTTTTACCATAACTAGTACTACCCCTTGGATTTATATAAATAACCACATAACCTTTACTGGAATAGAGCTGAACCTCTGTTGAAAAACGAAAACCATAATTAGAAAATGGTCCGCCATGTATTTCTAATATTAATGGATATTTATTCTTAGGATCAAAATTTGGTGGAGTTACTATCCATCCTTGGATTTCAAGATTATCAAAAGATGATCTATATTTTATTTCTTTTACCTCACCTAAATTTTTTAATTCAAATAAATTTTCATTTAGATTTGTCAATCTTAACTTAGAACCATTATTTCCAACTGCAAGGTCAGAGGGATTATAAACATTCCCAAAAGTAAATGCATATCTTTCATTTCTTGATATCGAAAAACTTCCTCCGCTATATGGTCTCCCTTGAGATAATCCTCCTACTTCATTGACTAAAAACTTAAAATCTCCTGATAAATTAAAATACCCCAAGTTTGTCATCCCATAATCATCATATTTGAAAAAAATCTTATTCGAATAACCGGACCAAAAAATACTTGTTATATTTCTGTCAAAATCTTTAGAAATATTTTTGACATTCTGACCATCTCTATCCATCACATATAGTTCGTTTTGTTGATAACCTAGAAATTTGTCATTAAAGCCTAAATAAGCTATTTTTCTTCCATCATACGAAACCTTGGGAGAAAAATCCGGGCCAAATCTAGATGTTAACTTTCTTATATTTTTAGAACTAAAATTATATATATGAATATCCGAGTCTCTCGGCTCAAAATCTATATTTTTTTTGAAATTTGCAGAAATTATTAATTCTTTTTCGTCAAACCACTCACAGGAATAAATTTTACCTTTAAAATTACTAATCTTTATCGGTGAACCTCCATCAACTGAAATTAAAAAAATTTGCTTATTACCTTTTGTTAAGTATCCTCCACCATCAGACCTAAATTCTAAATCTGTTATTTCTATTGGGGGATCGTTCCACTTTGCACCTTCTGGTTTTTCTGGTAGTTCAATT
>CACJHA010000050.1 GCA_902593075.1 uncultured Bacteroidota bacterium | reverse complement strand
TCTCTTTAAAAATTTTAAAGTTGTATTTTTTTGCTATTAAATGTATGCTTTTTCGTGAAAAGTGCCATAAGTGCCGTGGGGTGTCATAACCTGCCCAGTATTTTCCATAGTATTTTGAATCAAACGATTTAAAATTCGGAATTGCAACAAAAATTTTGCCATTTTTATTTAATCTTTTTTTTAAACGTTGAATTAAAAAAAATGGGTTATGAACGTGTTCTAAAACATGCCACAAGACAATTATATCATATGTTTTGTTTTCCCAGGTTTCTCTATTAGTTAAAAAATTAGATTTATCAAGTGCGCTAAACTTAGTATTAGGGTCGTAGCCATAAGCATTAATAGATTTGTTTCTTAAGAACTTGACAAAATCTCCTGACCCACATCCATAATCTAAGACATTTGTGTTGTTTTTTAAATCGCTTTTCATCCACACTAGTCTTTTTCTGTGCATGTGTTTTCTAATTATCGAATAAATAAAGGTGAGAGCATTTCTTTTATTTAATGAGTGTGGATAATAATTTTTAGTGTCATAGTATTTATACATTTCCCCTCTTTTGGGAACGGGGATTGTTTTACCAATAATTTTATTTTCATCAAGAAAAATTTTAAACACTTCTCCCGTTGCTAAGTGATCTCTAGTCTCATAAAGGAGAGTTTTATCTTTTTGTTCCACGTGAAACATCACCTTCCTATTTTGACTAAGATGGATGAAATATCGCTTGGGGAAACACCAGATATTCGTGACGCCTGCGCAAGCGTGGTTGGTGATATATGCATCAATTTCTCTTTTGCTTCATTTGATAGGGATTTCATAGAATTAAAATCAAATCCTTTTGGAATTTTAAGACCTTCTAATCTGTTCATTTTTTCAACATTTTTCAATTCCTTATCAATATAACCTGAGTACTTAGTTTGTATTTCAGCTTGCGAGATAATTTCTTTGTTAAGGTTTTTGGATTTAATAAAAGATGATATTTTGGGGACTTTAAACAAATCACTAATATAAATATTGGGTCTGGAGTAAAGTTTGGAAATTTTTTGTGGTTGTTTAAGCTCTGCTAAGCCTTTTTCCTCCAAAATGAAGTTTACTTCCTTTGGGGATATACTGGTTTTGTCGTAAAATGCAATTAACTTGTTAATTGATTCTTTTTTTGAAATTAACTGTTGTAGTCTTTTTTCCCCAATGAGCCCTAATGAATGGGCCTTTTCTGATAGTCTTAAATCAGCATTATCTTGTCTTAGGAGAGTTCTAAATTCTGCTCTAGAGGTAAACATTCTATAAGGCTCATCGGTACCCTTCGTTATAAGGTCATCTATCAAAACGCCAATATAAGCATCGCTCCTCCTCAAAATAAATGGCTTATTTCTATTAACATACAAATTTGCATTAATGCCTGCCATTAGGCCTTGCGCTGCTGCTTCCTCATAACCCGTAGTCCCATTAATTTGTCCAGCAAAAAAGAGGCCTGAAATGATTTTGGTTTCCATAGATTTTTTCAGCTGTGTTGGGGGGAAATAATCATATTCTACAGCATAGCCAGGTCTTATTATTTTTGCGTTTTTGAAGCCTTGTATCTTCTTTAGTGCTTTTTCTTGAATCTCCTCTGGGAGAGATGTTGAAAAACCGTTTATATAGTATTCGATAGAATCCCACCCCTCGGGTTCAACAAAAATCTGATGTCTTTCTTTATCTGCAAACCTGTTAATTTTATCCTCTATTGATGGACAATACCTTGGCCCAATGCTTTTTATTGACCCATTAAACATTGGAGATCGGTCAAATCCCGACTTTAAAATATCGTGAGTTGTTTTATTTGTGTAAGTCAAAAAACAGTCGAGTTGGCTTTTGAGTGGTTTGACTTCATCAGAAAAACTAAATTTTCCTGGGTTTTCATCACCTGGTTGAACTTCCATGATATTAAAATCTAAAGATCTTCCATCAACCCTAGGTGGCGTTCCTGTTTTCATCCTCCCAGATGAAAAACCTATGTGCTCTAGCGATTTAGTTATGCCGAACGATGCTTGTTCGCCGGTTCTTCCACCCCCATAGTTTTTTTCTCCAATATGAATAAGGCCATTTAAAAAAGTTCCGTTAGTCAATATTACCGTCTTAGAATAAAATTTGGTTCCTATTGATGTTACAACGCCAGAAATTTTATTATTTTCAAACAATAAATCATTAACCATGGCTTGACAAAAGTCTAAGTTTTTCTGTTTTTCTAGCTCTTTTCTCCAAATTGCACTAAATAACATTCTATCGGATTGTGCCCTTGGGCTCCACATAGCGGGTCCTTTAGATCGGTTTAACATTTTGAATTGAACGGCTGATAAATCAGAAACATAAGCGCTTCTTCCCCCCAATGCATCGATTTCTCTTATAATTTGCCCCTTTGCAACTCCTCCCATAGCCGGATTACAAGACATTTGGGCAATGTTCTGTAGATTCATTGTAATTAACAAAGTTTTTCCTCCCATTTGAGATGAAATGTAGGCGGCCTCTGAGCCCGCATGGCCTGCCCCTACAACAATAGTGTCATAAAGTTTTTTCACTTGTTGTATGTTTCACGTGGAACTTAGCTATAATTTTATCTTCCTCATTAGCCATGGCATTTCTTAGGCGCCTAGTATTATCCTTCATGCCGAAAATATGAAGGAGACCGTGTGAAATAAGCCTAAGCACCTCATTATCAGGTGTTTGAGAGTGCTTTTGGGCGTTTTCACATGCCCTTTCAAAACATATGAAAATTTCTGACTCAATAGTTAGGTGATCATTATAAGAAAATGTGAGGATATCGGTGTGGTTATCATGTTTCAAATGCTCCCTATTTAAATTTAACATTTTATCCTCTGAGATAAAGTTAATATCAAGTCTTTTTATTTTTGCTCCTTTTTCACTGACTTGTTCATATATCCAATCTGACAAATCTGCCTCCTTTAAATTTAAGTTAGGAATATCATTAAAAAAAACTGTTTTTTTCACGTTGCAAATATAGAAATTCTTGTGCATTGAGAATGATAAAGAAGATGGTATATTTGTTTTATGGTTCGAGTGAGATTTGCGCCTAGTCCAACAGGGCCAATTCATATTGGCGGTGTTAGAACTGCGCTTTATAATTATCTGTATAAATTAAAGAAGAAGGGGGCCTTAATTCTTAGAATAGAAGATACCGATGATTCAAGGAGAGTTGATGGTGCCGAAAATTACATTTATGATGTTTTAGGTTATTATAAAATCAAGGCCGATGAAGGGCCTCGTGAGGGTGGGGGTTATGGTCCATATAGGCAGAGCGAAAGGAAAGAAATTTATAATAAATACATAAACCTTTTGATTAATAAGGGTCTTGCTTACTACTGTTACACTTCAAAAGAAGAGCTCCTTAAGGCAAGGGCAAACAAGAGCTTTTCATATAATGCTAGTACAAGGCTTATGTTTAAAAATAGCCTTAGCTTAAAGAAAGAAGAAAGTTTGTCGCACATGAAAAAAAATAAATATGTTGTACGGCTAAAGGTAGAATCAAACACTGAGTTGAATATGACTGACTTGCTAAGGGGGAGCATAAAGGTTAATTCAAATAATTTGGATGACAAAATATTAATGAAGGAAGACGGATTACCTACATATCATTTTGCAAATGTTGTTGATGATTATTTAATGAAAATAACAACTATCATAAGGGGCGAGGAGTGGCTTCCTTCTCTTCCTATACATAAGTTAATATATGACGCGTTTGGATGGAAAATGCCAGACACCCTTCATCTTCCATTGATATTAAATCCATCTGGAAGTGGCAAATTGAGCAAAAGGGATGCTTTAAAAAATAATTATAGTATATTCCCGATCAGGTGGCAAGAACTGGATGGCCTTAGAGAAAAGGGTTTATTGGCCGGCGTTCAACTAGCATACATTTCTCAGCTAGGGTCTAGTTTTAACAATGATGATATTGAGTTAGATGTAAATAAAATGTCTAAAAAATTTAGCTTTTCTGCTTTACAAAAAGGAGGGGCTCGATTTGATTTTGAAAAGGCTAAGTCTATAAATCAAAAAGCGTTGTCAAAAATCGATTCTTCATTGCTTATTTCAGAACATCCAAAAGTTTTTAAAAAATTAAAAGATAGGTTAGGTGATAAGGCTCTTAAGGTTGTTGATTTAATTAAAACAAGAGTTTCATTGCTAACAGATTTGCAAAAGGAACTAACCCCATTTGTGCTAGACCCTGTCGAATTTGATATGGCTGCAGTTAAAAAAGTATTTAAATCTATTAATGTTGAGGATTTAAATATTATTGAAGAAAACATCAAACTTAATGAGACGCACGCTATTAAGGAAAACATTTACAGGGAGTCTAAGGAAAAAAATGTAAATTTCGGAAAACTAATGCAATTCCTAAGAATATCTCTTGTTGGAAGCTTAAGTGGGGCTGATGTTTTTTTTATTATAGAAATGATTGGTAAAAATGTAACTTTACAGAGGTTTAATTCACTTTTAAATAAAACAAAAAAACAATGAGCGGATCAACATACATTTTCATATTAATATTAATTCTTCTTACAGCTTCTGGTCTTTTTATTGTGAAACAGCAGACGTTTGCGATTATAGAAAGATTCGGTCGGTTTATTGCCATAAGAAAGCCTGGGCTTCACATAAAAATACCGCTGATAGATAAGATTGCAGGTCGGTTAAGTCTTAAAATATTACAGCTTGATGTAATTGTTGAAACAAAAACAAAAGATGACGTTTTTGTTAAACTCAAGTTAAGTGTTCAGTACAGAGTTCTGCCAGATAAAGCATACGATGCATTTTATAAACTAGACTTTCCTCAGGATCAAATCACATCGTATGTATTTGATGTAATCAGGGCCGAAGTCCCTAAAATGAAATTAGATGATGTGTTTGAAAAGAAAGATGATATAGCGAATGCGGTTAAGAGAGAGTTGAATGATGCAATGGTCAATTATGGTTACGATATAATAAAAGCCCTGGTAACAGACATAGACCCTGATTCACAAGTAAAAGAAGCCATGAACAGAATAAATGCTGCCGAGAGAGAAAAGGTTGCTGCACAATACGAAGGTGACGCGGCTAGAATATTAATAGTTGAAAAGGCTAAAGCAGAAGCAGAAAGTAAAAGGCTTCAGGGACAAGGAATTGCAGATCAAAGAAGAGAAATTGCAAGGGGCTTAGAAGAGTCCGTAGATGTTCTGAACAATGTAGGCATAAATTCACAGGAGGCTTCAGCTTTAATTGTTGTTACTCAGCACTATGACACACTTCAGTCTATAGGTGAGGAGACAAATAGCAATTTGATTTTGCTTCCTAACTCTCCTCAAGCCGGTAGTGATATGCTTAATAATATGGTTGCATCATTTACCGCGAGCAATCAAATTGGAGAGGCTATGAAAAAGGACAACTTAAAGAAAAAAAAGGAGGGGGACACAAAAATAATAGAAAATAAGGGTAAAGGTGGAAGCGAAGACGAGGCAGGCAATGATCCCGACAAAGAGTAATTATTTTCTCCAACCATCTCTTAAACTAACCGTTTTATTAAAGGTAATGTTTCCATTTTTTTTGTTATCAACAATATAATAGCCTTTTCTTTGAAATTGAACCTTTTGTCCTTTTTTTAAAGATGATACATACTTTTCAGACTTACCAACTATTGTTTTTTTAGAGCTTGTGTTGATACATTTAATTAAATCCTCGTTTTCTTCTGGCTTCTCGTTCAAAAATAAACGTTCATATTCATTTATTATTACTTTGGCAGATGATTTAATATCTACCCAGTGAATAGTTCCTTTAACCTTTCTTTTGCTTTCTTCTGAATTTGAACCGCTTTTACTTTTAGGATCATAGGTGCATTGGACTTCTATTACTTCTCCATTCTTATTTTTGACGCATTTTTCTCCTTTAATGATATAGGCGTTTTTTAGCCTTACCTCTTTCCCAATTGTAAGTCTAAAAAACTTTCTGTTTGCAGTTTCTCTAAAGTCCTCTCTTTCTATGTATAGGTACTTTGAAAAAACCATTTCTCTTGTTCCTTGAGATTCGTCCTCAGGGTTATTTATTGCCTCTACTTTTTCTTGTTTGCCTTCAGGATAATTAGTAATTACTAATTTTATTTCATTCGTTACAACCATTACTCTTGGGCATATTTTATTAAGCTCTTCTCTTACATAAAACTCCAATAGTGAGGCATCTATTGTGTTTTCTCTTTTTGCTACACCAGCCTTTTTCACAAAATTTATAAGAGCGTTTGGGGGATAACCCCTTTTTATCATACCTGAGATTGTAGGCATCCTCGGGTCATCCCATGAAGAAACTATTTTTTTGTCAATAAGATGGAAAAGCTTTCTTTTACTCATTATTGTGTAGGTCATATTAAGTCTTGCAAATTCTCTTTGCTTGGGTAGGTTTTTGTTTTCTTTAGGAAGTTGTTGTAAAAACCATTCATACAAATCTCTATGGGGCTTAAATTCTAATGTACATAATGAGTGAGATATTTTTTCAATAAAATCCGACTCTCCATGGGCCCAATCATACATGGGGTAAATACACCAGTTGCTTCCGGTTCTGTGGTGGTCTTTAAACAATATTCTATACATAACGGGGTCTCTCATGAGCATATTTTGAGAACTCATTTTTATTTTAGCCCTTAAAACATGAGATCCCTCTTTATGTTTACCCTCTCTCATCTCTGTAAATAATCTTATGCTTTCTTCCCTGGGTCTATTTCTGTAGGGGCTATTGACTCCGGGGTTGGTTGGGGTCCCTTTTTGTAAGGCAATTTGTTCCGATGTTTGTGAATCCACAAAAGCTTTATCATTTAAAATTAAATACTGTGCCCACTCATACAATTGTCCAAAATAATCGGATGCATAACATACTTTTGACCATTTATATCCCAGCCATTTTATATTCTTTTTAATTTCCTCAACGAAATGTGAATTTTCCTTAACGGGATTAGTGTCGTCGAATCTGAGATTAACGGGGGCGTTGTATTTTTTACCTAATTCAAAGTTCAGAGCAATAGCCTTTACATGACCTATATGTAAATACCCATTTGGTTCTGGTGGGAAACGAAAACACAATTCATTCCTTTTGAATCCATTATTTAGATCTTCTTCAATTATTTGCTCTATAAAGTTTTTATAATTGCTCAAAAAAAATTTTAAATTAATAGTATGCCTTCTAATTTTTATCTTTACAAAAAATCATGGCTGTTATAAAAATCAACAACATCAGGACATATTCATTCATTGGCTGTATGGATGAAGAAAAAAAAATAGGGTCAGAATATGAAACAAATATTGAAATAAATTTCATGTGTGGCTATAAGGAATTGAATGATGATTTAAAGGAAACCGTAGATTACGTTGCGGTCTCTAATGTTGTGAATGATGAAATGAAAACCACGTGTAATTTACTAGAAACTGCCGTTTTTAAAATAGGGAATAAACTATTAAAAATTGATGGTAAAATAAGCTCTGTTAAAGTTGAAATTAAAAAAATAAACCCGCCTATTCTTGGTAATGCTCTATTTGTGTCAGTAAAAGATGAATTTAA
>CACJHA010000049.1 GCA_902593075.1 uncultured Bacteroidota bacterium | reverse complement strand
ATGAGAAGCTAATCAATGATGAGCATAACTCATTAAGAAATAAAATTGAAGACATAAGTAGCGAACTCAATCAACTCGAAAATAATCTTGATTTTTTCAGTGAATCAAGCACCAACAACCCATTACTAGTTGAAGTAAATAACAAAATAAAAGAGCTTAACACCAAAAAAATTCTTGTTGAATCAAAGCTTAAACTATTAAAATCAATGTTAAAGCAATCTATTAAACAGGATTTAAATGAATAAAGTTTTAAGTTTTAAGTTTCATTTTTCGCCTGTTTCCACAAATAATCAATTTCTTTTAAGTCAAGGTCTATAATTTCTTTATTTGTTTTTTTTATTTGTTTTTCTATAAATTTAAATCGTTTTGTAAATTTTCTATTTGATTTTTCTAACGCATCATAAGGATTAATTTTATAATGCCTAGACAAATTTATTAATGAAAATAAAATATCTCCGAACTCATCTTCTAAACTAACTTTGTCTTTTTTATTTAACTCTTCTTTGAATTCAAGTATTTCTTCATCTAATTTTTGTAATACATCCTCAGATTTTTTCCAGTCAAATCCAACAGAGGAAACTTTATCTTGAATTCTTTGGGCTTTCAGTATAGGTGGCAAATTTGATGGGATTCCTTCTAATATACTGCTCCTACCCTCTTTTAATTTTATTTTTTCCCAATTTGATAATACTTGGTCCGTATTTTTAATTTTAACACCTTTATAAATATGAGGATGTCGTCTAATTAATTTTTTAGTCAGTTCTTTGGCAACGAGTCCGATATTAAATTTGTTTTTTTCAGAACCTATTTTTGCGTAGAAGATAATATGTAGTAACAAATCGCCTAATTCCTCTTTAATTCCTAGATAATTTAATTTTTCGATCTCTTCACACAATTCATAAGTTTCTTCTATAGTTAAAGTTCTCAGAGTTTTGAAAGTTTGTTTTCTATCCCAAGGGCATTTTTCTCTTAATTCCCATACTATAGAAATTAATTTTTTAATCTCCTTCAATTGTTCATCCAATGAGTCCATTATATTAATTTATTTTATAAAAATTTCATACTATAATCAACTTTGATTTTGCCAGCTGAAATTTCTGTAAGTTTCCTTTTAATTGTTTTCTTTTTTAAATAAGACAATTTGTCTGTAAATAAAACACCCTCTATATGATCGTATTCATGCTGTATAACTCTAGCTGAAATGCCTGAGAATGATTCTTTTATAAATTTTCCATTTAAATCTTGAAATTTAATGATTATAGAATCTTTTCTCTTCACATCCTCCCTTATACCTGGTATACTCAAACAGCCTTCATTAAAAACACATTCTTTTCCACTTTCTTCTACAATTTCTGGGTTTAAAAATACCATTTTAAAACTTTTTAAAAATTTCCTTTCGTCTATTGATAAATCTTCATTATCTGAAAAAGGATATGTATCAACAACAAATAATTGAAGGTGATAGTATATTCTATAATGAATCCATAAATTATGCGTCTGCAACTCAAAGAGTAATAATTACAGATACAATTAATAATTCAATAATTAAAGGAGAATATGGTGAAATTTTTAAAGATAAAGATTCTGCTATTATAACTAAAAGGGCACTTGCAATTAACATTTTAGAAAATGATTCTTTATACATACATGCTGACACATTAATTGGAACAGGACCTTCTGATAAAAGAATTCTTAGAGGATATTATGGGGTCAAAATTTTGAAGTCTGATATTAGAGGAATATCTGATTCAATATACTTTGATGAATCAACAGGTAAAATCGAATTACATAAAAAACCGCTTTCAAAAAAACAAATACAAATTTTACCACTAAAGTCAAAACTCAAACTTAATCCAGTTGTTTGGTTTAAAGATAGTCAAATGAGCGGAAATGAAATTAACCTTTTAACTGATATTGAAACTAGGAAGCTCGATTCACTTTTAATTTTTGGAAATTCTTTTGTAATTGAACAAGACAGTATTAATAAAAATAATTTTAATCAAATTGAGGGAATGAACTTAAATGGAGATTTTGTTAATGGGACATTAAATAATTTACAGGTTTTAAAAAATATTAAAGTAATATACTATTTATATAATGATGATGGAGATTTGATTGGTATAGATAAAACTGTTTGTAGTGAATTAAAAATAAAGCTTGAGTCTAATGAAATTAAAAACATAACATTTCTTACTTCACCAGAAGGAAAAGTACATCCAGAAGATAAATTAGACCCAAATTTAAGAGTATTAGAAGGATTTATCTGGAGAAAAAGTGAAAGACCAGAGTCCTTAGATGACCTATTCCAATAAAAATGTCACTAAAAGATTTCCTTACATATCAAGCTAAAACTTCTCCTAAACCACTAGGTTTGGAAGTCAGCAAAGCAAAAGGCTCTTATATATTTGATTCAAATGGAAAAAAATATCTAGACTTTGTAGCCGGAATTTCTGCATGCTCTTTAGGGCACAGACATCCAGAAATAATAAGAGCAATAAAAAAACAATTGAATAAATTTTTACATGTAATGGTTTATGGAGAGTATGTTCAAGAGCCTAGCGTTAACTTGTGTAAAAAATTGGCAAGTTTATTACCCAAAAAGCTTGAAGTTACTTTTTTGACCAATTCAGGAACTGAGGCGATTGAAGGAGCTATGAAACTTGCCAAAAGATATACAAAAAAATCAAATTTTATAGCTGCAAAAAACTCCTATCATGGTAGTACACAAGGGGCTTTAAGTTTATTAGGTGTTAGAAATCAAAAAAAAGGATACGGGCCTTTATTACCAAAAGTTAATTTCATTGATTTTAACAGTAATGAGGACCTGATTAAAATTGATATTAATACAGCTGCTGTAATTTTGGAAACGATACAAGGGGGTGCAGGTTTCATCATTCCTAAACCAGATTATTTAAAAAGTGTTAAAAGAAGGTGTGAGGAAGTCGGAGCGCTTTTGGTTTTAGATGAAATTCAACCAGGAATTGGAAGAACAGGTAATATGTTCGCTTTTCAAAAATATGACGTTGAACCAGACATATTGGTTATTGGAAAAGGTTTAGGAGGTGGCCTTCCAATTGGTGCATTTTGCAGTTCCAGAGAAATGATGAAAAAATTTGAATACAAACCTTCACTTGGACATATCTCTACTTTTGGGGGAAATCCAGTGATTGCCTCAGCGGGATTGTCTGTTTTAGAAACATTGGAAAACGAAAAAGTATTGGAAAAAATAAAAGAGAAGGAAAAGTTAATAAGATCATTATTAATACATAAAAAAATAAAAAGTATAAATGGTACTGGTTTAATGCTAGCAATAATTTTAGAAAGGGAGTCTGATGTAGAAAAACTCGTAAAAAAATCGATGAGTATGGGTTTGATATTATTCTACCTACTTTGGAATAAATCAGCAGTAAGGATAACTCCTGCATTAAATATAAGTAAAAGGGATCTAACTAAAGGTTGCAAAATTATTTTAAAAATCTTGGATGAAATGGTATAATACAGTTTGTTAATTAATTTGTTAAAAAGAATAAAATGTAAATCCAATTGATTTGGTCTTTGTTTTTAATTTTAGGTATCTAGAAAATACAGCAAATGCTTGATGATTATTCTCAGGATTATAGTTCTTCACTTAGAAAGTTCGAAGAGATGCTTAAAACGAACTTCACATATTTTTTCGATGCACAAGAAATTGAGTTCATAGCTCTACATTTTATTGATTTTGGAAAAATAAATCTTGCAAAAAAAGCTATCAAAATAGGAAATAGACAGCACCCAAATAATATCAATATTCTTCTATTGAAATCGGAGATATTAATTTTAGAAGACAAACTTGAATCAGCAAATGAAATTTTATTATTTATCCATAAAATCGAACCCAACAATCAAGATGCATATATTCAAAAAGCAACCATTCTTTCAAAACTTAAAAAACACGAAAAATCAATCGAAATACTTGGTGAATGTCTCAAGCACTCGGAATATAAATTTGAGGTTTGGCATCTGATAGCCATGGAATATTTAACAATTGGTAATTTTAAAAAAGCTATGATTTATTTTAAGCTTTGCATGAAAAATGAACCAAACGATCATCAAGTTTTGTATAATTTGATTTATTGTATAGATAATCTTAGTTGTCATAAAGAAGGTATCAAAATTTTAAATGATGTTTTAGAAAAAGATCCATATAATGAACTAGTTTGGCTTGAAGTGGGAAAACTATATCTACATGTAAAAAATAAGATAAAAGCTTTGATTGCATTTGATTATGCAATTTTATCTGATGATAAATTTTCAGCTGCATATGTTGAAAAGGCAAAACTTTTACAAAAAAATAAAAATTTCTTAGATGCAATTGAAAACTACCAATATTCATTAACATTAGAATCTCCCTCAGCATTTATTTACCTAAGAATAGCGGAATGCTTCAAAAAGCTAAAGAAACATAAATTAGAGTTGAAATACTATAAATTTTCCATCAAAGAGGATCCAAATTATGAAGAAAGTTGGCTGGCTTTAATTGAATATTATTTAAATAAACATAAATTTAAAACGGCTTTAATGCACTGCAATAAAGCACTAAAAATAAACGAATACTATCCTGAATACTGGAAAATGTATGCAAAAATAAATAAATGCTTAAATAGATTCGTAAGCGTGGAAAAAGCCTTCAAAAATATTATAGGGCTTGGCATAGATGAGTTAAGGAGTTGGTCTGAATGGATTGATACATTGATAAGTCAAAACAAATGGGAAAAAGCTTACTTAATAGGTAAAAAAGCAAAAAAACTACATCCTAATGTTCCAGATTTAGACTTTAAAATTGCCTTATGTTATCTAAATCTTGGGAAAAAAAATGAAATGGAATTTTACCTTGAAAATGTAAGGAGAAATATTAATTTACTTTCACCAAAATTATTAGAATTTTACCCTCATTTAGAAGTTCTAATTTGATTTAATTGAATAATTCAAAATCAAAGAAAAACAAAATTTCAATATACCTAATTGGTGTTTTGATGGGTTCAGTTGATATTATTCCCGGTATATCTGGAGGAACAATTGCATTTATTACTGGAATATATCATGAACTCATAAAAAGTATTGACAGATTCTCATTTAAAAAATTAATAAAAGGTCATTTTAGGATTTTATGGGAAGACATTAATGGTCCTTTTCTTATGCCCCTTTTTTTAGGAATTATTACAGGTATTTTTTTTCTATCTTGGATTTTAATTTATCTTTTTAAGTATCATCCAATCTCAATATCTGCCTTCATATTTGGTGTAATATTTGCTACGTTTTTTCAGTTTATTGGGTTAATAAAAAATAAAAATATTGATGACTATTTTTACCTTATCTTATCATTAGTTATATCAACAGGTTTATCACAATTAACTAGTTTTGATTTTGAATCAAACCTAATTTATCTCTTTTTTAGTTCTGTTCTTGCAGTATCAGCAATGATATTACCTGGTATTTCTGGTGCTATGATATTTTTAATTTTGGGGGTATACAATGAAATACTTTTCGTAATTCAAAATTCATTAAAGGTTTTGGTTAATTTCAATGCTCAAGATTTTATTAATATCTATTCTAAAATTTGTTCTATTGCTTTAGGAGTTATTTTTGGATTGAAAATTTTTTCTAAAATTGTAATATGGTTTTTAAATAATAAAAGAAGAAAAACACTTCTTATTTTAACTGGCTTAATAGGTGGATCTTTACCTACATTGTGGCCATTAAAGAATTGTTTAAATTTTGATATTTTAATTAAACATTTTACGTCAAATAAAAGTTTTATAATATGTAAAACACATCAAATAGTAGAATGTGTTTTGTTTGTTTTAGCTGGAGTTGTCCTAATTTTAATTTTCAATAGATTAAAAAAACCAATTGAATACGTTTAAAAAAAAAATTTCTAGTTCCTTACTAACTATTTTTTATGGTCTTGTAATGGGTGCTGTTAACAAAATACCAGGTGTATCAGGTGGCATCGTAGCTGTAATTTTCGGATTTTATGAAAAACTAATTTTTTCTTTTTCACGATTTGACTTTTACGGCTTTAATATTCTTAGGGAAAAGGGGGTAAAATCATTCTTTAAACATATAAATGGGAAATTTCTCACACTTTTATTGTTCGGAATTATTGTAAGTTTTTTTAGTACTTCATTGATAATAGGTTTTTTTTTAGAAAACTATCGCGGCCAAATTTTGGGATTTTTTTGTGGCATGATATTTTTCTCAATGATTATAATTTTAAAGAAAGTTTCAAAATTTAATTTTTATACTTTCTTTTTTTCTCTTTCAGGTTTCCTAATTGGAATAACTTTTTTTTTAGTTAGCCCAGGTGATGAAATAACAAATCCTTTTTTTATATTTTTCTGTGGAATAGTAAGTGTTTCTGGAATGGTTCTTCCTGGCCTCTCAGGATCAATGATACTACTTGCATTAGGAAATTACAAGCTCCTTTTAATTGATTCTGTAAATGTTTTGTATTATTTAATAGCAAATATTATCAAGGGCTATGGAATGGAAACTATAGACGAAGAGAATAAAAATTTAATTATTCTTCTCTTTATTTTCGCATTTGGTTCAGCAATTGGATTAATTCTTTTTTCAAAGATTTTAAACCTTTTAATCATTCAACATAAAAATATTATTATGTCATGTTTAGTTGGATTCATATTAGGTTCTATAGGATCTGTTTGGCCTTGGACTAGTATATTATACGAAGACAATATTGGTACATTATTTTTAAAATCAAATAATAATTTTTTTTACTATCCAAACAATTTAAATATTAAAAATATTACTATTTTGGCATCTGCTCTAGGGGGTGTTCTTATAGTTTACCTAATAGAAAAAATTAATGTTAAAAACTAAATCTATTTATGGTCTTATAGGAAAAGGAATTGATTACTCTTTTTCAAGAAATTACTTCAGCCAAAAATTTAAAAAAGAAGGTTTAATATACCATTCATATCAAAATTTTGATTGTGAAAATTTGGCTCAAGTTCTTGAAACATTAAGGCAAAAAAATCTAAAAGGTGTTAATGTAACTATCCCATACAAAGAAAAAATTATTCCATATTTAGACAAAATATCTAAAGAGGCGAATGAAATTAGGGCTGTAAATACAATATCCATCAACGAGAACGGAAAATTGTTAGGTTACAATACAGATTGCTTTGGATTTAAAAAATCATTATTTGAAAAAATAAATAAGAAAGTAAAGAAAGCACTAGTTCTTGGCACTGGAGGTGCATCTAAAGCAATTAGATATGTACTTAAGGAAAATTTAATTAAGTATAATACCGTGTCAAGAAAGAGCGATAAAGGCGACTACATTTATACTCAATTAGATAGAAATATTATAAGTAATTATGAACTCATAGTAAATACAACTCCAGTTGGAACTTATCCGAACACCAAAGACTGTCCTAACATTAACTTTGACTATATAACAAAGAATCATGTTTTATTTGATTTAACCTATAACCCAAAAAAAACAAAATTTTTAACAAATGGTAAAATCAAAGGGGCGAAAACAATAAATGGATATAATATGTTAATTTATCAAGCTGAAAAATCGTGGTCAATTTGGAATGAAATAAATTGATTTTTTTTTTTGTATTTTAGGAGCTTAACTATGGGTATTATTTGACAATGAAAAGCGATTCTACTGAGAAATCCGAAATAAAGAGTAATGTTGAGATTAAAACTCCTGATAAAAAGAACCTTAAAAAGGATATCAATCAAAAATCATCATTAGAAAACCAAGTTACACCTATAGAAAATACCAAAGATGA
>CACJHA010000048.1 GCA_902593075.1 uncultured Bacteroidota bacterium | reverse complement strand
ATAAATTAGGATGGAGTTTTATGGGGTATGATTTAATTAATTATATGTTGAAAAGTAATTAAGTTGAATAATTGGACACCCAGTAGATTTGTAAATAGCTTTTTAATATTGTAATTTCAAATGAAGTTTTATAAAAATTTCAGACTTAATAAATGAATAGAATAATATTAAATATTTTTATCGCTGGGATGTTTATGAACTTTATATATCCAGAAATTCAATTTCAGGTGAATAAGATCAGGTTCAATGGTTCTCTAGTTGAACAGTTTAACCAAATTGACATTAACGACCTAATTATCAATTCTGAAAAGTATCTAGACAACATGGGCAACTTTAATAAGAATTTAATTCAAAAGAAGTCTAAGGAGTATAAAGAACCACCCAAAAAAAAAAATATGCCAACCGATGAAGTACTTTCAACTGTTTCACTCAAGGATATACCAGGAGGAAGAGGAAAGATACTAACTGAAAGCAAAAAATATTTAGGAATACCATATTCTTTCGGGTCTAAAGATCCAGCTACAGGATTTGATTGTTCTGGATATGTAAGTTATGTTTATGAAAAGGCGATTAATTATGTCCTACCGGCAGGATCTAAATTTCAATTTGCTAATGGAGGTGGACTTTTAGTAAATTATGAACAATTACAACCTGGTGACCTAATGTTTTTTAGTCATACAGGAAAATCTATAAATCATGTTGGTATTTACGTTGGTGAAGAAAAATTTATTCATGCACCCAGAACAGGAAGAAGGATTTCGGTTGATGAGTTAGGAAGATATTGGAAACAAAGGTTTGTTAAAGGTAGAAGTATTGTAAAATGAAAAAATTAATAAAAAAAATATTTGTCTTTACGCTCTACTGTATTGCTTACATATCAGTTGTAAATATATCTGCTTCAGCAATTAACAGCTCTCTTCAAACAATTACTTTTGAAGAAATAGTCTCAATAGATGCAATGCGTTCAGGACAGAGAGATGTCTTCACATTTTTGAAATTAAAGTTAGAGGAAGTTGATGTTGATTCAATTCAAAAACAGGTCCTTGAAGAAATTGATAGAATGCAAAGTCAAAAATAAATTCTTTATACAAATTGGATTCCAACTAGTTTGTATTGAAAATTAGGGAAAACTTTTTGAATTTGTAAACTATTGATTTTTGTTAAAAAAGTTCGTGCGAACTTTTATAATTAGAAGTATCTTATACCTAATTTGTCCTCCTTTTAAAAAACAAAACCCCTAAAGTTATGAACCATAGGGGTTTAATCTTTATTTTAGCGGTCTGGACGGGACTCGAACCCGCGACCCCATGCGTGACAGGCATGTATTCTAACCAACTGAACTACCAGACCAATAAAGACCATAAATATAAACAAACTTATATTTTGGTTTTTTAATTTGCAATCTAAATGTGTTGTTCTATCGCTTGAGCATATGTAGATTTAGGAGCTACTCCAACTTGTTTGCCAACAACTTCACCATTCTTAAAAACAAGAACAGTAGGTATATTTCGAACACCATACTTAGCTGCAAACTCTTGATTCGCGTCAACATCTAATTTTCCAACGACAGCTCGTCCTTCAAAATCAGCACTAAGTTCCTCTATAATTGGACCTACCATTCTGCAAGGACCACACCACGCAGCCCAAAAGTCAACCATAACCGGTTTATCTGATTTTAAAACAACATCCTCAAAACTCTCATCTGTTATTTCTAAAGCCATATTTATAAAATTTAAATTAAGTTCATGAATTACTATTGTTAACACGAATAATAAACATTATAGATTTAGTTTATTAAATATGGCAAATCTACGGAATCTAACTTATTTAATAACTCTTTTGAAACATCAATTTTATATTTTCTACTTACTAGGGGCAAATTAACTTTTTCTTTTTCATGATAGACTTGAATACTTAATGTTTTCTCCCCTTTAAACTTGTCTACTATTTCTGATATTTCTAATATTCTATTTTCATCTAACGTGTTTAAATCCAATTGTATTTGCAATTTTTTAGTGTTATTTTTAATAACATCATGAAGACTCTCAAAGTTATTGAATTTTATTCTTGGTTCAGTTAATCTTCCTGATTCCCTATTAACCCATCCTTGTTGAATTTTAATTTTAAGCCTAATAAATTGATCCGTAACAATAAAGTGTCTAAATCTTAAATATTCTTCTCCAAAAATTTTAAACTCAAATACGTCCTTGAAATCCTCTACTTGAAATATTGCCCAACCTTTACCAGTTCTAGACACTTTGTGTTCGACATTACTTACAATTCCACAAAAGCTCAATTCTTTATTCACAATCGTATCCAATTCTGACAATAGTTTTAATGAATTGGGAGAAAATAATTTCATTTCTTTTGCAAAATCATCTAGTGGGTGGCCTGAAAGATATATACCTACAACTTCTTTTTCTTTTTTTAACTTTTCAAGATTTCTCCATTCTTCACACTCAGGAATTTTAATTTCATCTGACAATACATCTTTATCATCTTCAAAAAGATTAATTTGAGAGGAGTTTAAAGAGTCTTGATATTTTCCACCTCGTCGTATTGCTTTTTCTAAAAAAATAATTCCATCACCATCTGGATTAAAAAATTGTGCCCTATGAGATTCTCCTAGCGAATCAAATCCCCCAGCCAAAGCAAGATTTTCAAGTGCCTTTTTGTTTGCAAGTCTAAGGTCAATTTTTTGTGTTAAATCAAAAATTGATATATAATTTGACCCTTGTCTATTTTCAATAATAGTCTCTACGGCACCTTGCCCTACTCCTTTTATAGCTCCCATCCCAAAACGAATTTGTTTTTTTTCGTTGACCGTAAATTTAAAGTCAGATTCATTTACACAAGGCCCTAAAACCACCAAACCCATTCTTCTACACTCTTCCATAAAAAAACTTACTTGTTTTATATCATTCATATTATTTGAAAGAACTGCAGCCATATATTCTTCCGGGTAATGAGATTTTAAATACGCAGTTTGAAATCCAATTAATGCATAGCAAGTTGAATGTGATTTATTGAATGCGTAAGCAGCAAAAGCCTCCCAATCTTTCCAAATTTTTTCTAAAATTTCTTGATCATGCCCATTTGACTTACCACCATTAATAAATTGAGGTTTCAATTTTTGAAGCAATGAAAAATCTTTCTTTCCCATTGCTTTTCTTAAAATATCAGCTTCACCTTTACTAAAATTTGAAAGCACCTGCGAAAGCTGCATTACCTGCTCCTGATAAACTGTTATCCCGTATGTTTCTTCTAGATATAATTTCATTTCTGGTAGATCATAGGATATTGATTCTTGACCATTTTTACGTTTCACAAAGCTTGGTATGTATTCTAATGGACCTGGTCTATAAAGAGCATTCATTGCAATTAAGTCTGCAAAAACGGTAGGTTTAAGATCCTTTAGATATTTTTGCATCCCTAAAGACTCATATTGAAAAATACCAACAGTTTCACCTCTTTGAAATAATTCATATGTTTTTATGTCATCGAGGGGGAAATTATCGGGGTTTAAATCTTCATTATACCTTTTCTTGACAAGATTCACAGTATCTCTTATTAATGACAAAGTTTTTAACCCAAGAAAATCCATTTTTAACAAACCTGCACTTTCAACTACTGAATTATCAAATTGAGTTACATATAAATCACTGTCTTTAGCAGTAGAAATAGGAACAAATTGAGTTATATCATCGGGAGTAATAATTACTCCACATGCATGAGTTCCAACATTTCTAAGAGAACCTTCCAAAACTTTTGCTTGATTAATAGTCTGTCCGGTTAATGACTTTTCATTTGATAATTTTTTTATTTCATTAATCCTGACTATTTCGTCATTTCTAAAATTATCATTAAGCTCTTGATCAGTTAGTGAAAAAATTTGATTTAGTTTTATGTTAGGTACTAGTTTAGCAATTCTATCAGCATCAGCTAGGGGTAAATCCAAAACACGAGCGGTATCCCTAATTGATGATTTAGCCGCCATTGTTCCATAAGTTATTATTTGAGCAACTTGCTTAGCACCATATTTTTGAATCACATATTCAATTACTTTAGATCTACCTTCATCGTCAAAATCTATATCTATATCCGGCATGGATATTCTTTCAGGGTTAAGAAAACGCTCAAATAGAAGATCATATTTAATCGGATCAATATTTGTAATTCCTAAACAATAGGCAACAACTGAACCAGCTGCAGAACCTCTCCCTGGCCCTACTGAAACTCCCATTTTTTTTGCACTACTTATAAAGTCTTGTACAATTAAAAAGTATCCTGGATAACCTGTATTTGCAATTACTTTTAATTCGAAATCAATTCTTTCTTTGGTCTCTTGGTTTAATTTTTCATATCTTTTTTTGGCTCCTTCTAATGTTAAATACCTCAAATAATTATTTTCTCCTATATTAGGATCTTTTGAATTCAAAACCATAAACTCTTTTGGAATTTCAAATCTTGGTAATTGAATTTCGTTCGACAAAGTGTAGAATTCAATTTTATCGACCAACTGTTTAATATTAGTTATTGCCTCAGGATGATCGCTAAACAATGTCTTCATCTCATCACTTGTTTTAAAATAATAATCTTTGTTATTCAGTCCATATCTAAATCCTCTTCCCTTTCCAATCGGAGTGCTTTGTTTTTCACCATCTTTTAAACATAAAAGAATATCGTGTGCGTTAGCCTCTTGTTGATTTACGTAATAAGTATTATTTGTCGCAATCGTTTTTATTTGGTGTTTTGTTGAAAAGTTCAACAATACTTCATTAACTATATTTTCTCTCTCCTCACCATGTCTCATTAGCTCAATATAAAAATCGTTCTTAAAAGTATTTAGCCACCATTTTAGTGCTTTTTCAGCTTGATCCTCTCCAATCTTTAAAATTTTTGAGGGTATTTCACCATAAGTATTTCCGGATAGTACAATTAAATTATCTTTATGATTTTCTATAATTTTTTTATCAATTCTAGGAACATAATAAAATCCATCTGTATGTGCTATTGAACTCATTTTTGCCAAATTGTGATAACCCTTTTTATTCTTGGCAAGAAAGACTATTTGGTATCCATCGTCTCTATGACTTTTATCTTTGTGGTCTTCACATACAAAAAACTCACATCCTATTATTGGTTTTATTTTTTGATATTCATCTAAATCTTTATTTCTTCTTTCAGCATAATTTATAAAATGAAATGCTCCCATTAGGTTTGCATGATCAGTTATAGCAACTGCAGTCATCTTATGTTTTATAGTAGCATCGACCAATTGACTAATTCTTGTAGTAGATTGTAAAACGGAAAATTGAGTATGATTGTGCAGGTGAACATATGAATGATCTTTTAGGGAATTTAGTTGCTTTAAAATTGGTTGTTTTTTATCTGTAGACGAACTTTTTAATTTTTGAGATTCTAATCTTAAGTTTTTGTGCTTAATTCCGTAAAGTGAAATCTTATTTTGGATTTCCGTTATTTGATCGGTTTGTAGACTTTGATTATCAAAAGCAATTGGTTTAATTAATTTTCTCCTAATCAATTCAAAAAATACTCTTGCAGTAGCTTCAACATCTGCGGTTGCATTATGAGCCTCTTGGAATTTATCATTAAAAAGAATGAAGTACAATTCAGTAAGAGTAGGAAGTTTAAATCTCCCTCGTGGACCTCCTTTTATTTGGCACACATTTGCTGTCTCTTCTGTACATGTATCAATAATTTTCAATGATGGGAAGGGATCATCTAGACCTTTCCTTAAAAATTCAGCTCCTAAAATATTTCTATCGAAATTAACATTGTGCCCTATTATAAACTGAACTTTATTTAAATCGTCTCGAAAAAAATTCAAAACACTATTTATATCTTTTCCTTGTTGAGTAGCAAGTTCAGTAGAAATACCATGTATCTTTTCAGAATCATAAGGGATATTAAATCCGTTTGGTTTTATTAAATAATCCCTATTCGAAATTAATGCCCCACCTTGGTCATGAATCTGCCAAGAAAGTTGAACACATCTTGGCCAATTATCACTATCTGTTAGAGGGGCTTTCCATTTTTTTGGTAAACCAGTGGTTTCTGTATCGAAAATTAAGTACATATTATCAAAAATAAATAAATGCTTAATTTGATATACATTATTTTTGCTTCAAGTTATTAACTTAAATTAATTTTTTTTACCGTTTCTTAAAAATAAACTACTAGATAAAAAACTTGAAAGATATTTTCAAAAGTCTTGAGATTGACGATTCACAAAAACTTATTAATAACTTTTTTAATGAAGTAAAAAGTTCCATTAATATTAAAGGGCTTGTTGGGTCTGGTTTAACATTTAGATTATCATGGTCATATAAATTAAATCCTAGAAATATTCTTTTTATTGCTGAAAGTATAGAATTGGCTCAATTTTATTTAAATGATTTTGAAACCTTTATTCCTAAAAATAATATTTGTTTTTTTCCTTCTAGTTTCAATTCTATTAAAAATATTGAAGATATCAATGATGACAACGTACTTATTAGAAATGAAATTCTTTCAGAAAAAAAATATAAAAAAAGGATAATTATAACTTATCCTGAAGCAGTATCAGAAAAAACAATTTCAAGAAAAGTTATTGAAAATAAAACTCAAAAAATTAGCATAGGAGACAAATTATCTATTGAATTTATAAATGAGATATTGTTTGAATATGAGTTTGAGAGAGTTGACTATGTTTCAAAACCTGGAGAATTTTCAGTTCGAGGAGGCATAATTGATGTTTACTCATTTTCAAATCAGTATCCTTATAGGATAGAATTTTATGATGACATTATAGATAGTTTAAGGACATTTAATGTAGAAAATCAATTATCAATTGAGAAATATGACACAATTTATATATCTCCAAATATCGGCAAATTATTTTTCAATAATTATCATTCAAATAGTTTAATTAAATCTCTTCCTAGTGACAATATTTGTATAATTGAAAATCTTGACATTTTAATCAATCTCATAGAAAAAAATTATAATAATTTTAAAACCAAAGAACTTGATGATAAAAGAAACAATGTTTTTGTTTCAAAAAATGAAATTATTGAAGATATAAATACAAATTCTTTTATCAGTTTATCAAACAATGATTTCCTAAAAACAAGTTTCAATTTAAAAATTCAACAAAGTCCTCAACCCTCGTTTAATAAAAAATTTGATTTAATTATCAATTATCTAAAGATAAATTCTAAAAACAATATTAAAAATATAATATGTGCATCAACAGAGGAACAGGGTAAACGTATAGAAAATGTTTTTGAGCAATACAAACAAAAATTAAGTTATCAAATCGTTTATTATCCAATTTATCAGGGCTTCGAAGATAAAAAACTTAAAATCGCCATTTTAACCGATCATCAGATTTTTGATAGATATTTCAAATATAGAAGTAGATCAAAATTTAAAAAAAATGAAGCTCTCACAATAGGGGAAATTTCTGATTTAAAAAAAGGTGACTTTATAACTCATATTGATCACGGCATTGGAATTTTTTCTGGGTTGCAAAAAATTAATAATGATGGAATAATTCAAGAAGTAATAAAATTATCATATGCTGATAAAGATATTTTATACGTTAGCATTCATTCTCTTCACAAAATTTCAAAATTTAAATCAAAAGATGACGTCAATCCTAAACTTCACAAATTAGGGTCGATAAGCTGGAAAAAATTGAAGGATAAAACAAAAAAAAGATTAAAAGAAATAGCTTTTGACCTTATTTCATTATATGCAAAAAGAAGGAAAAAAATTGGCTTTTCTTGTAATCAGGATAGTAGTTTACAAAGTGAGTTGGAAGCATCTTTCTTTTTTGAAGACACAAAAGATCAAATTGAAGCTACTAAAGCTGTAAAAAAAGATATGGAAAGTGATATTCCCATGGACAGACTTATATGTGGGGATGTTGGATTTGGAAAAACTGAAATTGCAATAAGAGCTGCCTTTAAAGCGGTCGACAACGGCCTCCAAGTTGTATTTCTTGTACCAACAACAATTTTAGCTTTTCAACATTTTAAAAACTTAGAAAAAAGACTAAAGGATTTTCCATTAAAAATTGAATATATCAATAGATTTAGAACTCAAAAAGATAGAACAAAAATTTTTAAACAAACTGAAGAAGGTGAAATTGATA
>CACJHA010000047.1 GCA_902593075.1 uncultured Bacteroidota bacterium | reverse complement strand
TTTTTTTTTAATACTTCAGAAATACCTTTTTTGTTAATTGTTTTTAAGACTGATGTGGTCACTTTCAAAGTAACCCACTTGTTTTGCTCAGGGATAAAAAACCTCTTCTTAACTAGGTTAATATCAAATCTTCTTCTTGTCTTATTTATAGCTTTGGAAACGTTGTTTCCAAACATAACTCTCTTTCCTGAAATTTGACAAATTTTAGACATCTGTATCTATTAGATTTGCAAATTTAAGTTTTTTTAACAAGTTTCAAAACTTGTAGCTTATTTAGATTCTAATTTGTTTTAAAAATTAAATTATAAAGATGAAATTATAATTTTCTAATTGTTATGAATTAAAATGGTAACCAAATTATTTACTTGTTAAATATTGTCTGGTTTTTTGTAAAAAAAAATAAAAATATTAATTTTCGTAACTAAATATAAGACAAAAAAAATGGTAACAAAACAACAAGTACTTGATGCACAACAAACCTGGGGATCTGGTGTAGTTAAAATTGGTTCTCTTCGAGATAATCGCTCAGAATGCGAAGAATATGCTAGTGATTTTCTTGATAAGCTTTATGCGTTTGATTCCAGCGATGTGTTATTTAAACCAACTAAATGTGCGGCTCAGCAATTTAGACCCTCCAAAGCAGAAGCCTTATCTTATTTCATTTCAGGTGAAGATAGAGCGTGCGAAGAAGACAAAGGTTTTGCAATTAACCCGTGGACCAATGTTAGATTTGAAAATGCAGGAATGATACTTGAAGAAAATCGTGCGATTTCTATGGGAAATTATTTTTTTACAGATCTTGATGGCAACGAAGCTAAAGTTGAATATACATTTGGGTATAAACTAATTGATGGTGCTTTGAAAATTGATTTGCATCACTCATCGTTTCCATATACTGGCTAACTTTTTGGATTTAAATAATTTAATAGCTAAGCTTTTAACAAAATTTAATTAGGAGTAAACCTAGAAGTTTGATTAGAGATTAACACTGATTAATATTATTGAATTCTCTTAATGAGCATTTCAAAAACTTTATTCACAGTTTTTAAAATGATTCTTTCTCTGTGATTCCCAAAATTGTATTTTTCAGTTATAGTACTATCTTTTTTTGATATCGAGATATAAACCGTACCAATTTTTTCTTTAGAGTCTCCAAGAGTGGGGCCAGCAGTACCAGTTGTTGAGACACCATATGTAGATTTAAATTTTTCTCGCACTTTCAAGGCCATCTCTTTCGAAACCTCTTTACTAACAACAGAATGAGTTTTGATAAGCTCCTCATCAACCCCTAAGATCTCTTTTTTGACAGAGCTGCTGTACGCTGTAATACTTCCCAAAAAATAGTCAGACGATCCAGGAGTTTTAGTAAGTCTTGAGGCGATTTCACCTCCCGTACAGCTTTCTGCAATTGCTAAAGTAATATTATTGGATTTAAATAAATTTTGGATTTGCTTTTCAACAGGTGCATCTTCTTCATAGCCAACAAATATATCTTTTATTAGAGGTAATAATTTTGCAATGTATTTATCAATTTTAGCATGAATTTGCTTTTCATTTATTCCTTTTGACGATAGCCTCAATCTAACTCTTCCCAAATTTGGTAAATAAGCAAACTTTATATCTTTAGGTAGTTCTTTTTCCCAAGATTCAATTCTTTTAGCAATATGACTTTCACCAAGACCATAGGTTAATAATGTTTTATTTACTATATGGGATTTAGAATGTTTTCTAAGTTTAGGTATAACTTTTTTTTCCATTAAATGTTTCATTTCAAAAGGTACCCCCGGAAGTGAAATCACATTTTTTTTCTCTTTACTAAACCACATTCCTGAGGCTGTACCATACTCATTAATTAAAATTTTGGCTTTAGAAGGCAACAAAGCTTGATTTTTGTTTAATTCGTTAATGGGTTTTTTGACGTAATTTTTAAATATTTGTATTATATGTTCTAATACATCAGTATTTGTAATTAGTTTGTCATTGAAGAATTGACATAGTGCTATTTTTGTTTTATCATCTTTAGTTGGACCTAAACCTCCAGTTATAAGAACTAAGTCCGATTTTTCCATTGCACTCTTAAGTGAGTTTTTGATATTTTCAGTATCATCTGAAATAGATGTTACTTTTAAAACCTCGATTCCAATTTTATTTAATTCTTTTGATATGAATGTCGCATTTGTATTGACAACTTGACCAATTAAAATTTCATCACCTACACAAATAATTTCAGCTAGCATTAAAATTTAACTTACGTTGATTTCAAAAAGTTGTTTTCCGTCCAAAAATCCTTTCAAATTATCCTCAAAAACGACTGCTCCAACTCCAGAAGGCGTTCCTGTAAAAATTAAATCCCCAATTTTTAGTGTGAAATACTTTGATATATGTTCGATTAATTCATCAACTGGCCAAATCATATTTCTGGTATTGTCATTTTGTACAGTGTTGCCATTTTTTAAGAGGTGAAAATTTAAATTTGAAATTGGTGGTAAGTCATTTTTATTCAAAAAATTTCCAACAAGTGTAGAACCATCAAAACCCTTGCTTTTTTCCCACGGATGACCCTTTTCTCTTAATTTTTTTTGAAGATCTCTGGCTGTAAAGTCAATTCCTACAGTAATTTCCTCATAATATTTATTTGAATATTTTCGTTCAATATACCTCCCTGGTTTTTTAATTTTTATTACAACTTCTAATTCATAATGAATTTCCTTCGAAAAGTTTGGAATAAAGAAAGATCTACCTTTTGAAATCAAAGCACTATCAGGTTTTAAAAAAACTAGTGGTTCTTTGGACTTAACACTAGAAAGTTCTTTTATGTGTTCTAAATAATTTTGTCCAACACAGATAATTTTCATTATTTATTATTCATTTTTTTTAATTTCAATGAAGTCAGCACCTTTTTCGTGTAAAGTGGAAAATCTGCATTTAAAATCCAGCCGAAATAGCCAGGCTCGTTTTTAAGTACCTCTTCTACTGATTTACCTTTATGTTTTCCAAATGAAAATGTTGGTACATTATTTTTGTTACTAACTATAAAGCCTGCAAGGTCAAAGAATTTTTTATGAGTTGAGAATTCGCTTAAAAATTTCACGGTGTTTTCAAGGTTTTTATAGAAATCTATTTGCGCTAAAAGAATATCACAAGTAGCTTCAGCATCTGCTATGGCTGAATGAGCATTTTCCATTTCTTTGTTGCAATAAAATTTATATGCTGCCTCTAGTGTTCTTTTCTCCATTTTGTGAAAAATAGTCTGGACATCTATTGTTTTAAATTTTCCAATATCAAATTCAATTTCTGATCTTAAAAATTCTTCAGCTACAAGAGGAATGTCAAATCGATCAGAA
The DNA here is from genome assembly GCA_902593075.1 of uncultured Bacteroidota bacterium. GTDB lineage: Bacteria > Bacteroidota > Bacteroidia > Flavobacteriales > Flavobacteriaceae > TMED96. Next base: position 5,069 of record CACJHA010000047.1, on the reverse strand, counting down.
TTAAATCCAGCTAAATCACAGTTTTGTAAAAAATTTTTAACCTCTGGTGCTATCTGCTTAAAAATTGGAGATTTTTCCACCATAATATCAGTTATACCATGGACTTCCGTGGCCTCTAAAGGTATTTTTACTTCAGGATTTACACGCCAAGACTTACTTTCTCTTTTACCATCAGGATATAATTTTACTATGCCAATCTCTACAATTCTATCCTTAACAATATTAACTCCTGTTGTTTCAAGATCAAAAAAGCATAAAGGTTTATCTAATGCAAGGTTCATTAAAGATCAACTTAATTTAGTACTTGCTTCCCAGCTTTCAAGATAATTTGCAACATACTTGACAAAATTACCTCCAACTGCTCCGTTTATAATTCTGTGATCGTAGCTATGGGTTAGAATAATTTTTCTCCTTATTCCTAAAAAATCTCCATTTGAGGTTTCAATTACAGAAGGCATTTTTCTTATTACCCCGAAAGCAATAATACCTACTTGAGGTTGATTAATTATTGGTGTACCCATTATTGAACCAAAATTACCAATATTAGTTACTGTATATGTTCCATCCTTTGTGTCATCCGGTTGAAGTTGATTTTGTCTAGCCCTTGTTGAAAGATCATTTACTGATTTAGCTATACCTGCCAAATTTAAATGGTTTGCATCTTTAATAACAGGGACGATTAAATTTCCTCCTTCTAAAGCAGTCGCCATTCCTATATTTATTCTTTTTTTTGTAATTATTTTATCATTTTCAACGCTGCTATTTAAAATAGGAAACTCCGATAGTGCCCTAATAACAGCGGATATGAAAATAGGTGTTAAAGTTAACTTGGTATTGAATGTATTTAAAAATTCATTCTTGTTTTTAGAGTACCAGTTCCACAATTCAGTGACATCGGCCTCTACAAAAGACTGAACGTGTACAGATTTTTTAAAACTATCAATCATATGATCAGAAGTGATTTTTTGAATTCGTGTCATTTCTGAAATTATTTCATTCTCTACACCAACATTATTTACCTTACCAACTTGATTAAAGTCGTTCTTAGGGATACTAATTTTATTTTTATCTCTTGAGGAAATATAACTTAGGATATCATTTTTTGTAATTCTTCCTTTTTCTCCAGTTCCATCTATAAGTAACAATTCATCGTCTGAAATAACCTCTTGTTTTGCTATATTTTTAACTAATGGGGATAGATATTTTGATGAAAGAATATTATCATTTTGATTTTTATCTGTTTCAATTTTTTCTCTAAAAACAGGTTCCTCTACAACATCAAGGATTTCTTTGGGTATAGTAGTTTCTTGAGGTTTATTAAGTTCATCTTGAGGTTTATTAAGTTCGACGGTGTCTTTTTTGTTTTCAACGTTAATTTCATTATTTGTTTCAGTTTTATTTACTTCTAAATCTTCGTTAGTTGTAGAATCTTCATTTTCTGAATCAATTACCGCAATTACTTCTCCAACCTTTATTACATCATTCACTTTAAATTTTTTCTCGACTAAAATTCCTGACACTTCTGAAGGAATATCTGAATCAACCTTGTCAGTAGAAACTTCAACGATTGATTCGTCGATTTCAATTTCATCACCAACATCCTTAAGCCATGACGTCAAAGTTGCCTCATTAATACTCTCACCCATTGATGGTAATTTTACAAAAAGCTTACCCATTATTTTCTGTGAAGAATTATTTTTAGGGCAAATTTACAAAATATTGATTAGTTCTATGCTGAACCAGTGTATGGTATCCTTTTTAAAATACTCCTCCCAAGAGTTACTTCATCAGTATATTCAAGTTCGTCACCTACCGGGATACCCCTGGCTATTGTTGAAATTTTTATATCAAAACTTAATAATTTTTTATTTATATAAAAAATTGTAGTATCTCCTTCCATAGTTGCACTGAGGGCAAAAATAACCTCTTTGATTTTACCTTCTTTTATCCTTTCTATTAGTGAATCAATTTTTAGGTCTGCTGGACCAACTCCATCGATTGGTGAGATTAACCCATTAAGAACATGATATCTACCTTTAAATTGAGAAGTGTTTTCAATTGCCATAACATCTCTTATATCTTCCACTACACACAATTCCCCATTTTCCCTATTTAAACTTAAACAAATCTCACAAGTTTCTTTATCAGATATGTTATAACATTGATTACAAAAATTGATGTTTTTTCTAAGGTTTTTGATAGAATCTGCAAGAGAGTCTATTTTTTCTTCAGATTGTTTTAAAATATGTAAAGCCAATCTTAGAGCAGTTCTTTTCCCAATGCCAGGGAGTTGAGAAATTTCTTCAACTGCATTTTCTAAAATTTTCGATGGGAAATCCATGATATTTTTTTAACCAACAATTTATATAAATATTTTAATTTTGATTAAGTGAATGATCCAATAAATATTTTTTTACTTGTAATTTCTTACTTTATAGTATTATTAGTTGTTTCGTATATAACTGGAAAGGACGATAGTAATAAAAATTTTTTTACTGGTAATAGAAATTCCAAATGGTATATAGTTGCGTTTGGAATGGTTGGAACTTCTTTGTCAGGAGTAACATTCATATCAGTACCTGGATGGATCCAAGAATCTAACTTTACATACTTGCAAGTTGTTATTGGGTATCTATTTGGATATTTTGTTGTAGCTTTTGTGCTCTTGCCCATATACTATAAAAATAATGTTACTTCTATCTATGAATACTTAGGGAAAAGATTTGGTCAAAACAGCCATAAGGTAGGAGCTCTTTTTTTCTTCGTTTCTAGAGTTTTAGGCGCATCTTTTAGACTTTTTTTAGTTGCAATTGTTTTACAAGAATTTATTTTTAAAAATTGGTTGATACCATTTGAATTAACTGTGATTTTTTCAGTTTTTTTAATTTGGATTTATACTAATAGAGGGGGAATAAAAACCATTATTTGGACCGACACCTTTCAAACTGCTCTTATGATTGGTGCTGTTTTTTTAACTATATCAGCCATAGCTAGCAATCTAGAAATAAATGTCTTAAAGTTTTCAGAAATTAATGAAATAAAAAAATACACAAAGGTTTTTGTTTTTGATTCTCCTTTAGAAAGAAATTATTTTTTAAAATCCTTCATAGGAGGATTTTTTATTACAATATGTATGACAGGTATGGATCAAGATATGATGCAAAAAAACTTAACGTGCAAGAATGAAAAAGATGCAAAAAAAAATATGATCGTTTTCAGTTTTATTCTCTTTATTATAACAACTCTTTTTATGTTTTTAGGTGCTCTTTTATATGCTTATGCTGAAAAAGAAAATATAAGTGTGCCCGTAATTGATGGAAATGCAAATACTGATCTTTTGTTCCCAAAAATAGCACTCGATGGAGGACTTGGAAGCGGAGTTGCAGTAACCTTCATTTTAGGATTAATTGCAGCTGCTTACAGCAGTGCGGATAGTGCACTTACTTCTTTGACAACATCTTTCTGTATTGATTTTTTAAATACTCAGAAACTAGAGGCTAAAATTCAGAAAAACCTTAGAAAAAAAGTTCATTTTTTAATGGGGATTTTGATTGTTTTAATTGTTATTTCATTTAAATATTTCTTAAGCAAAAATGTAATTGATGGTCTGTTAACTGTTGCTGGATATACTTATGGACCCTTATTAGGTTTATTTTCATTTGGTATTTTTACAAAAAAAAGAATTTTGGATAAATGGGTTTGGTTAATTGTTTCAATCTCAGTTATACTTACGCTAATAATTGGAAATTTAAATTCGGATTATTTATGTGGTTATAAAATTGGATATGAGCTTCTACCCATTAATGGTATAATTACATTTATAGGTTTAATATTGATTAGTAGAAAGTAAAACTAAAGTGCAACTATTTTCACAGCTGATTTTTTTTTCTTCAAGCTTGTTCATTAAAATTTCATTCTCACTTCCAGGATTAAAAATAACTCTTTTAGGCATTAATTTTAATAGATAATTTAAATATTGAGACTGATTTTGAGGTCTTAGGTACATAGAAACAGTATGAATTTTTTTATAGTTTATCGGTTTTGTCTGAATTTTTACATCCATTATTAAACCATCATTTAAACCTAAAGCATAAACATCAAAATTTAATTTTCTTAATTTTTGAATTGCTTTATATGAATATCTGTACCTATTCGGAGAAGCTCCGATAATAAGAGTTGTCATTACCAAACAATCATAGTACTACCCCAAGTAAAACCGCTTCCGAAAGCTGCCAAAACAATTTTATCTCCATGTTTTACTTTATTATTCTCCCAAGCTTCAGTTAGTGCAATCGGTATGGAAGCAGATGTTGTATTTCCATAATTCATAATATTGTTAAAAACTTGATTGTCTGACAAACCAAATTTCTTTTGAACAAATTGGGAAATTCTAAGATTTGCCTGATGAGGTATTAAAAGATCAATATCTTCACTTTGCCATTTGTTAAATTGAAGTCCCTCATTTATGACCTCTGTAAATCTTCTTATTGCATGTTTAAAAACCATTTGACCATTCATAAATGGAAAATAAGTTTCATCATTTGGATCATTTGCGTCCATAATTTCAGGAACCCATCTTTGAGTACTGGGTCCAATTAATGACAATTCTTTCGCATATTTTCCTTCAGAATAAAGATGAGAAGACATAATACCGAAGCTTTTATCATTCTCTCTAGTTAAAACTGCCGCGCCTGCGCCATCTCCAAAGATAACAGAAACAGCTCTTCCTCTTGAAGACATATCCAGTCCTCCTGAATGATTTTCCGCACCAACTACCAATATGTTTTTGTACATTCCAGATTTAATGAATTGATCCGCAGTTGCAATTGAATAGATAAATCCAGAACACTGCATTCGAATGTCCATAGATGGACAAGTTGAAATTCCAAGCAGCTCTTGAAGCAAAACTCCTGAACCCGGAAAATAAAGATCAGGGCTGAGTGTTGCAAATAAAATCATATCCAACTCGTTTGCGTTAATACCAGATCTTTCCAATGCTATTTTAGAGGCCTTGAAGGCCATGGTAGAGGGAGAATCATCACTGCCTTTAACTATATGTCTTCGCTCAT
>CACJHA010000046.1 GCA_902593075.1 uncultured Bacteroidota bacterium | reverse complement strand
AATGTCTGCTCAAGGGTGGGAACTAGTGTTTGTAAGTTCAGGTGTAGAAAGCGCAGATAAGGAAAGAGATGCTATTTTCATTACACGATATCATTTTAGAAAAGAAAAGTAGAGGGTTTTTTTGTGCTTAAATAAAAAAAATAAAAGAAATGAAAAAATTAAAGTATTTATCATTTATTATACTTGTACTGGCTTTTTTAATGTATTCATATAACCTGGTAATAGGACCTGTTACTCCCTTTTTATTTGGCTTACCCGGGATATTACTAATTTTAATCGATTCTATTATGCAACTTTTTAAAGGGGGAAACAGAATAGAAACCCTTATTTTTTTATTTGGAGTTTTGGGTATTATCGCCTATTTCACTGAATTAGAAATTGGCCCTTTGGATAAATATGATTTGATATCCATCACATGGGTTCCATTGGTGTTTATTAATTCTGTTTTAAAGTTATTTGAGAAAAACAAAAGCTAAAATGAAAAAGCTTTTTTTGATTTCATTACTTCTACTGTCTAATTTATCTTTTAGTCAACCCTACGAAAGTACCTGGATAGAACAATTATATGGGATGCCTGAAAATCTTAGCGATTTAAAACTCAAAACTCAAATTGAAAATGAAAGGGTAAATAGGGAAATAAATTCTTTAGTAAAATAAAAAAACCAATCTTAACAAAGTATTCTCTAAATTTTTGGATAAATATCCTTCGTGATCTTAGAAATAGTATCTCCAGTGTGTTTTGTATTTACTGGCTCAAAAAGAAGAATCCAAGTTTCCTCATCTGCACTAGGTCTGTGTTCAACACCTTTAGGGACTATAATCATTTCACCCTGAAGAATTTCTTTAGTTTTGTCACGAAATTCCATTTTTAACCTTCCTTTTACGACATAAAAAAGTTCGTCTTCTTCTTTATGAGAGTGCCAGACGAAATTGCCTTTAACTTTAGCTATTATTACTTGCTGTCCATTTAGTTCAGCTATAGAATGAGGGCTCCAATGAGAATTGAATTTTTTAAATTTTGAAAGAATATTTATTTTTTTCATTTTAGTTAAGGATTTAAGTTAAATTTTAGATATTTTTTATTAAAAAAAAACATAGAAATTTCTTTGATGTTATAATATATAAGAAATTTTCATTAATTAAAATATGACAATCAAAAGAAGAAAATTTTTAAAATCGTTATCTCTAACTACAATATACCCCTTGGCAAATATTGAGCCGTCATTATTTTCAAATCCAAATTCCTCTAGAGTAAAAGAATTTTACCAAAAGGCAATAGTTATCGATGGGTTAATAATCCCAAGGGGCTGGAATGAAGATTCGTTTAAGGCTCTAGATGAATCAGGGTATACCGGTTTCAGCGCATCACTGCCTTCAAAGAATTTTAAAATAGCGATGTCATCTTTATTGAAATGGGAGAATAAAATTAAATCAAATTCAGATAGATTGATATTAGCAAAAGAATCAAAAGATTTTTATAGAGCTAAAAAAGAAGGTAAGACAGCAGCTCTTTTAGGTTTTCAAAATGCCACCATGATTGAAAACTCAATTGAAAATATAGAATCTCTATACAAAGCTGGGACTAGATGGATTCAATTAACCTACAATCAGCGAAATTTATTAGGTGATGGCTGTACAGAAAGGACCAACGCTGGATTATCCGATTTTGGAATTGAGGCAGTGAAAAAGATGAATAATATTGGCATCATGGTAGATGTTTCTCATTGCGGGAGAAAAACAACAGACGATGCAATAAAATATAGTGAAAAAGGAGTATCCATTAACCACTCGATGTGTGAATCATTATATAAAAATCACCCACGCGCCAAATCAGATAAGCAACTAAAATCTATGTCCGAAAAAGGTGGAGTGATTGGAATAATTTGTTTAGGATATATGATTGGACCAAAGCTAGGAGTTGAAACAACATTTCAAACATATTTGGATCATATCGAACACGCAATCAATGTCGCAGGTATCGACCATGTAGGCGTTGCTGCAGATTTTGCCATTCAGGGGATCAAAGCAAGTGGAGCAACTAAAGAGAATTGGTACCTGCCTAGATTAAAGAATTTTAAACCCTCCTACAAAGTACAGTGGCCACCTTGGATTTCAGAAATAGATTCTCCAAGGCGATATTTGAATGTAGCTGAAGGATTAAAGAAAAGAGGTTATACATTTAATGATATAGAAAAAATACTTGGGTTGAATTGGTTAAGGTATTATAAAGAGGTTTTCTAAAAAGTAATAAAATGGAAAAAAAGTATACATTAGAAGAAGTTATTTTGATATTTGAAAAAAAAATATCAAATCAGAACTATATGGATTCTGTTCATAAAATAAAACTGATGACAACAATTGAAATGCTCAAGAAACATAAGTTAGAACTATAATATTTTTAAAATGAAAAGACTTTCCTTATTTATCTTAATTATTCCAGTTTTTTTATTTTCTCAAGAAGTAGAAAAAAACGAAAAAAAATTAATTCATGTTGTATTATTAAAATTTAAGGATAAAGTTGATATCGATTTATTAGAAAAGGAATCATATAAATATTTATCAGCTATAGAGGGTGTTAATGACTTTATATTTTCAAAAAACATATCTCCGGAGGGCAAAAGTAAAGGCTTTACTCATGCTTTTGTAATGGAGTTTAGTTCAGAATTTGACAGAGACTCAATTTATTTACCTCATCCGAAACATCTTACTTTTGCTAAAAAATACTGGGTAGATAATGTAGAAGACTTTGTGGTTTACGACTATTGGCAATAAATTCATCTAATTAATTTGGATTTTATTTAAGACACTTAAATAATTTTAAATTACATATATTTGCGTTTTTGATTCAAATGAGAATAGTATTTAAAAATTCAGACAACTTAGGAATTCTATCAAGCACTCTTTGTTTTATCCATTGTTTGATAACTCCCTTTATCTATATGTCTTTTGCAAGTCTATTTAATCAAAATGAATTTTTATCCTTTTCTTGGAAAGGGTTTAATGTAATTTTTATTATTTTTTCGCTTATAGCTGTAAATAGATCAACAAAAAATACCACAAGTAAAATTATAAAACCTGTTTTTTGGTTCTCTTGGGGTTTACTTTTTTTTGTTCTTTTTAATGAGGAAGTAAAGTTTATTGAATTACCTGAATTAGTATCATACTTATCCGCTTTGAACCTTGCCGGTATTCATATTTACAATTTAAAATTTTGTGGTTGTAAGGACGAAAATTGCTGTACTAAGTAAGCAAATTAGAATTCATATCAATTTTTGAATATTTTTTTTAAAAAAATCAATGCTTTTTCTGGCACTGTCCATAGAGTTTAGTTTATAATTTCCTCCCTGCTCTAAATAATAATTTTCCAGTCCTGAAAGTTTAGGTTCTGGTAAAACCATAGTATAATCAATGGAACCGTAACCGAGTTCGGTGTAGTCTTTTGTAATTGGATCCATGTCTTTTATATGCCAGAGTTTAAATCTTCCCTGTGCTAAATTAATTAAATCTTTAGGCATAATTTTATTTGCTCTCATAACCCAATAAAAGTCAACTTGCAACTTTACCCAATCAGGATTTGTTTCTTCAATAATCCATTCTAAACCCATTTTTCCATTGTAGAGATTAAAATCATAACCAAAATTATGGTACGCAAAATTCAAACCTGATTTTTCGATTTTTCCCCCCATTTGATTTAATTTTTCAACTAATAACTTATATCCATCATAAGAATGATATTTGCTATTTAACATAGGATATACGATGTATTTGTCCCCTAATGTTAAAGATGCATTTATGCAACTGTCTAAATATTTAAATAATTTATAATCCGAAGATTCCATTAAACTATTAATAGCGTAGTGCCCGCTTGAAGTCGTTAATCCTAAATCATTTAAAATTGTTTTAAACTCAATAGGAGAAAACCCATAATATTTTTTTCTATCTGCATCGTATCCATATGATTCAAAATCTTGGTATCCCATTTCTTTAAGCGATTTAAGAGTATTAACGGGGTCTTTTTCCATAGCATCTTTAACTGAAAATAGCTGAAGTCCTATTTTATAATTATCAAAATTCAATAAGGAGTGAGAGCTTGAAAAAAAAGGGACAGTTGAAATTAAACTTGCTTTTTTTAAAAATGTTGATCTATTCATAATTTAAATAGTTTGATATAAAACAAAATAAATTCATTGCTTTTTTGAGAAAATGTAACTTCGATATGCCTAGAAACTTAGCAAAATCTGTTACGGTAGAATAAAGAAAGAACAGAGTTTTTAAAATCCTAAAACTCCATTGGGAGTTTCACTCTCAAATTATCCCATCCCATATGAAGGAAAGCACCTGAATCTTTTCCTTTAATTGTAATTGAAAATGCCTCCAACTTTTCATCTAAGTATTCAACCGGCACTTTTACCCTCAGTAAATCTTGACTTGAGTCATATGCATACGCTCCCCATGTATTAACCTTCTTGTTAATAATTATTGTCCACGTAGTTTCATCTGGGATTGTATAAAGAGTGTATCTTCCACTGGGAACTGTTTTTGCATCGATTTTAACGTCTTTAAAAAATGTTATCTCTGAAGTTTCATTAGCTCCTGTCCTCCATAATTTACCGTTAGGGATTAAAGTTTTTAAGTTTCTACTTTTAAGTTGAGGGCGGCTATATAAGACACGAAGAACTTTATCCTGAACCTGCGAGCTGGCTGGGAAATTAACCATATCTAAAGGACTCTTGTCAAGACCTCTAAAGCTTTGCGCTTGCATAAATAAACTAAAAGTAAAAATATATAGTATGATGATTTTTTTCATTTTCTAAATAAATTATTTTGTGTTTAAATTATGAATAAAATTTGTTAGATGAAAGGAATTAATGTTTTCTTATATTTACAGTGTTAACCATAAATTAAATTAAAATGAAAAAAATACTTATACTTGCTATTTTTTTATTCTCTTTTAATTCAACAGCTCAATTTTTACAAAGCCGTTTATTAAAAGTGGAACAAAAAAATATGGAAAAATTTATGTCTGCTGTAGCAAACAAAACAAAACTTTATAATAGTAAAGAAGGACAGCCCAGATATATTACATTTCAGATTCTTACTGGCCCTGAAGCTCAGAATTTTGTCAGAATGCAATATGCCCCAAAAGTTGAAGATTTTGATAAAATAGATAAGGTTGGTAACGCATACTGGCAAAAAACGACTGCTGCTTTGCACCAATCTGTTGGTAATAGAATATGGTATCGAAATTCAGATGCTAGTTACACTCCTGAAGAAATGTCCAGGGTTAATCATAGAAGAATATTGTATTATAAAATTAAACCTGGAATGGGGAAAGATTTTTGGAGATATAGAACAAGACTTGTTAAGGCGCTTAAGGCTGCTGAATGGCCACAAAGAGTTTCAACTTTAAATTGCGCATCTGGCTGTGATGGTAATTGGGTTCAGGTAAGATATCACCACAAGAATTTTACAGGTGAGGCATCTGATAATTCAAATTTTTCTAAAGTAGTTGAAAAATATAATGAAATGTATGGTGAAGACTCATATGAAGATGATTCACAAAAATTGCAAATGTCAGTAATTGAAAATAGGACAAGGCATCACCAAAGATTACCAGAACTTAGTTCACCTTGGAATTAAAAATATAACTTTTAGCTTTAAAAAAACCCTTCAATTTGAAGGGTTTTTTATATCATTTCCTAGTATTGAATTAGTAAGTTGCTAAGAGTATTCTTAAAAAAGATCTTCTCAATTCTACCCCACCGTTATTTTTTCTACTTTCCATCCAAGCTTTCCTATGTTCTTCAGGACTGTATTTGGATGGTAATTTTGCATGACCTCCAAAGGCACCTTTAAAATCTTTAAAGCTTTGTACAATCCAAGTATTTCCATATGCTCTATCAATTCCTGCTGAAAATCCACCAGTTAATATTAATCTGTCAGCCTTATTATATTTTGAGTTATACTTTTTAAAAGCCTGTAAATATTTTGCGGGGTTATTTGCTTCTAAGGAAATAACTCTTTGAATTGGAAAGTCTTTAGTAGCACCATTCCCATAGGATATGTCTATGTCTCCCATAAAAGAGCTGTGTAAAGTTATGTGCCTATTCATTTTTAATATAAACAAACTCCAAGCATCGGAAGGAGCTGTAGAGTATTGTGCAGCCAAACCGTCTAGAGGTCCAACAAATAGAATTTGATGACTAAAGTTCCAATCTGCATCTTTAAAGTGATTTTCAAATAAAGAAACAGTTACCCCTTCAGCAAGTTTATTATTAGAAAAATATTCATTAAAATATTTTAGAACTAGTTCCTCACTTCCTTCTTCAACCTGAAAATTGTAGGCAGTCCAGTATCCAACTTGAGAATATGAATTAATTGATAATAATATTAATATAATAGATAAAATCTTTTTCATTTTAATTTAGTTTATGGTTAATAATTGTTAATATAAAAATTAATCCGTTGGGATGAGTCCTAATTGAGCTAAAAAGGAGTAATTATCAAAAAAATCTTGTTCTTGAAGAATTTTCCCGTCTTTCATTAAAACAAGTGTGGTTCCAATCAAGTTAACTTTTTTACCAGTTGCTGGGATTCCAAAAAACTCTCCATCATGAGTACCTTTGAAACTCCAGTGCTTGACTACTTTATCCCCCTGACCAAAAGCATCAACGATATTAAATTCAGCATCAGAAAACCCTGTGATATAATTACTGTAATAAGCTTTGAAGGCATCAATCCCTTTTACATCTCCATCTGCAGTAATCGTTTTTATGTTTTCATCAAAATTTTCTAAATTAATAACTTCAAGATTTCTTCCGTTTATTGCTGTATCCCAAATCTTTGAATACATTTCAACATTATTTTTAACTTTCGAACTTGCATCAAGTGAATCTATGCATTCTTGACTTGGCTTGGTATCACAATTAATAATTATGATTCCCAATAAAAAAACTAAAATTTTATATTTCATTTTGATTCATTTAAGATTAAATTTCAATATACAAATAATCCAAAATAATTTGTAAACTTATTTGTTTGTATTACTTGTATAAGAATACTCAAAACATTCCAACTCAAAATATGGTATGGAGGCTAGGAGGTGGTCGAATATATCGGACATTATTTGTTCATAGTTTTCCCACTTTTTATCAGCGGCAAAGGCGTAAATTTCAATTGGAACTCCTTGGGCGGTAGGAGCTAGTTGTCTTACCATTAAAGTCAAATCTTTATTTACTTCAGGGTGACTATTTAGATATGCAAGAGCATATCTTCTAAATAAACCAATGTTTGTAATGTTTCTACCATTAAGAAGTAAATTTTTGTTAATGTTTCTAGTTTTATTTTCAGCCTCTATTTCATTTTTTCTTTCATTAATATAATCTGAAATTCTCTCAATTTTTTTTAATTCAGAAAGTTTGCTGTCCTCCAAAAACTTAATACTGGAAACTTTAATTAAAATGGACCTTTTAATTCTTCTCCCTCCAGATTCACTCATACCTCTCCAGTTGACAAATGAATCCGAAACTAATCTATATGTTGGGATAGTTGTAATGGTTTTGTCGAAATTTTGAACTTTTACAGTTGAGAGATTTATTTCAATTACATCCCCGTCAGCATTATAACTTTTCATTGTTATCCAATCACCTATTCGCACCATGTCATTTATAGTTACCTGAATACTTGCTACAAAACCCAAAATAGTATCTCTAAAAATTAACAGGATTATTGCAGAAAGAGCACCTAGTGTTGCTAAAAAAGCACTAATATCCTTTCCTGAGATTATAGAAAAAATAATCATTATACCAATAAACCAAACAAAGATCATTACTACTTGGATGTAGCTATCAATTGGTTTATCTCGAAAGTTAGGTATCGTTTTAAGAAAATCTTTTAGCGTGTTAAGTACCCTTCTAATTATGGATATAACCAAGAAGGTGAGTAATAGATCTATCAATAAAATGATGGGCCCACTTATAACTTTTATGTCACTTAAAATAATAGGGAATAAACGAATCGATAAAAGAATTGGAGGAAAGTAAGCTAAAGTAGATGGAATTTTATTTTTTATTAAAAGGTCATCAAATTTAGTTTTGGTTAATTTAGATACCTTAACAAACAAAACGGTTAAAATTTTTCTTCCAACTATCCATATGATGATTAAAAAAAATAGTAAAATGATAGAATAAATTATTGCTTCTAAGGCAATAGATGCACTTTCATTTAGTCCTAATTTTTTGAAAATAAAAGTTGAAAGATCAAATTTCATAAGTTCATATTTTACTTATTCAAAAATACTGTATTAATTTCAAATATACTTTCTTCATTATGATATGAAAAATTTGCAAGGACTTTCAATTATAATTCCTTCTCTTAATGAAAAGGATAATCTGGTTAAATTAATAGATTACATTAAAAATTTTAATCTACCCAAATATGAAATAATTGTGGTTGA
>CACJHA010000045.1 GCA_902593075.1 uncultured Bacteroidota bacterium | reverse complement strand
TCTTTTCCGTTTGGGGAAACTATAATTATCTTTTGGTTAATATCTTCGATTACAGTGCCTGCCCATGGAGCGAACATACCCTCTAGTCCTATAAATAAACTCCCTGGTATATGGCCTTTAGAAAATAAACTTTTAGATCTTACATCTAAAATTAAAATATCATCTTGTTTTCTTAATAAATTAAAGTCTTGCATATTTATAGGATTCAGACTTTTGTTTATTACTGTCGAAACATCCTCATACCCCTCTTTATTAAGCTCTACATTTGATGGGAAATATTTTGGAGGAGAAGAAAGACCCTTGGTTACTTCATTTATAAATTCCTCTTTAGTCATGTCCCCACGAAGCGCATAATTTACCATTTTTTGATTGGCAAGGGAATCACTAGTTAAATCCATCATGTTTTTTCCACAAGCAGAACCTGCTCCATGGGCAGGATATATGGTTATATTATCTGGTAAAGGCATCAACTTATTTCTAATGCTATCGAAAAGTTGGCCAGCTAGATATTCTTTTGTCATATTCTTATTCTCTTGAGCTAAGTCAGGCCTTCCAACATCACCTAGGAATAAGGTGTCTCCAGTAAAAACGGAAATTTCTTTATCATTTTGGTCTCTAAGAAGATAACAGCTGCTTTCCATTGTATGTCCGGGGGTATGAATTAATTCTAAACTTATTTTACCAATTTTGAATTTTTCTCCATCTGCCGCAATTACTGATTTAAAAGAAGGATTCGCATTTGGACCAAAAATTATAGGAGCGCCAGTTTTTTTGGATAGACTTAAATGCCCACTTACAAAGTCGGCATGAAAATGAGTTTCAAACACATACTTAATTTTTGCTTTTCCATTGTTGGCTTTTTCAATGTAGGAGTCAATTTCTCTCAATGGATCGATTATCGCAGCCTCACCTTCACTTTCAATATAATAAGAACCTTGGGATAAACACTCGGTGTATATTTGTTCAACTATCATCTGTATACGAGTTTCAAAATTCAAAAATACGGTAAGATTTTTAATCTTAAAAAATCACAGAGGTTTACTTATCCAAACTTCTGTTTACCCACAATTTCAAAAACTGATTGTAATTTGGAATATCGCCATTCTTCTCTTTATAAATCTTCAAATGTTTGTCATCCCCCTCTTTAAGTTTTTCATATGCACAAAAAAGCCAAGTAAGCCTTTCATTTTTTGTCATTTTATTAAAAGATGTATATCTCAGACGTAAACGACAATCTGCTGGTTCAATTGAAGAAAATGAAAAAACTACAGATAAAAAAACCAGAACAATAAGAATTCTTTTGATTAAAAAGAGAATAAAATTTAACATACGTATTAGAAAATTAATTTGGCCATATAAATGAAATATTCTGCTTTATATCTGGATGTAAAGATTTTGCAACTGGACAATTTAGAGCAGTTTTTTCAATTATTGTCTTTGTTTTAGAATCTGCAGATTTTGAAAATTCAATCTTCACAACAATTTCGACTATCCTCCTTGGGTTATCACCCATTATTTTTTTCACTGAAGATTTAGTGTTCGTTAATTCATATTTTATTTTTTTAGAAACAATTCCTATAACAGTTAAAATGCAAGATGATAACGATGAGGCAACTAAATCTGTGGGAGAAAAAGCTTCTCCTTTTCCGTTATTGTCAGTAGGCGCATCTGTAACTATCTTATCATTAGAGGATATGTGCACAGATTCTGTTCTTAGATTTCCTAAATAATTAACTACACTTGTCATTTTCATTTGTTTTAAAGTAAACGCTTTTTGAAAATTATACAAATATTATGTTTTAATTTTTTTTTTAGTGATTAAATAAATACCTAGCAAAATAATAAAAGCAGATAGAAACTTATTAATTCCAAATGATTCTCCGTCTAGGATTCCCCAACCTATAGCTACTATTGGGAGCAAGTAAGTTGTCGAAACTGAAAAAACGGGGGAGGAAATAGTAACTAATTCATTGAACATAATTTTTGCTAGAGCAGTTCCCATAGAGGCTAGAATAAATACAAATAAAAGCGAGGTTATGATATCTTCCTCCTTATAAAAAGTGTTCCAAGAAAAATCTGATAAGACCAAAAGAGTTAAAGCAGGTGGAGTAATAGCTAAAAAGTTTCCAATAGCTATCCCAATTGAAGAAATACCTTTGAGTTTGTATTTTAAAATATTCACATTAAAACCATAGCACAGAGATGCAATTAATACTAACAAAGAATAGTTAGCATTAGAAAAAGATTTTGAGGAATATTCATCATATATGAGCATAATAGTTCCCAATAGTCCAACGGCAACCCCTAAAAACTGAAGTTTTTTAAAAGTGTAACTAAAAAAAAGCACAGCAATAAATAGAGTGAACAGGGGTGTTAATCCATTCAAAACAGCGACGACAGAACTATCTATCTTTGTTTCTGAATAAGCAAACAGAAAAGTAGGGAAGAACGTTCCAAAAAACCCTGTAACGGATAACCATTTCCATTGATCTTTGCTTAAGTTTTTAACATGCCTTAGGCCAAAAAACACTAGTATAAGTGATGTGATTATAATTCTAAAACAAGCCAATTGAATCGGGGATAAACCCACCAACCCCTTTTTAATTAATATATATGAGCTACCCCAAATACCTGAAAGTAAAAATAAATAAATCCATTTTTTGGTGTTTTTATCCATGAAATATTTTTTCTATTAAAACTTTTTTTTATCAAGCTTTAATATTGTATTAAGAAGAATATTGGCTCCTTTATATACATCCTCGTCTGAAGAGAATTCTTTTGGCGAGTGACTAATACCATCAATACTTGGTATAAAAATCATTCCAGAGGGAACTAAGATCGCCATATCTTGGGCATCATGTCCTGCTCCGCTTGGCATTTTTTTAAAAGAATAATTCAATTCGTTTGCAGCATCTATAATCAAACTTTGAATTTGTTTATTCATTAGAGCTGGACTTGCATTTATATCAATGGATGAAAAAGAAATAGTAGTTTCGTTTTTTGAGGCAATTATTTTAGCTTTTTTTTCTATCTCTCTGAATAAAAAATCTATTTTACTCTCATCTAAATCTCTTATTTCTAAACTGAGCCTTACTTCCCCTGGGATCACATTTGGCGCCCCGGGGTAAGCCTCAATTTTACCAACGGTTCCAACTTGATTGCCGGGTATCTCATTAATAATATTTTTTACAAGTAAAATAAAATCAGCAGCAGCAATCATAGGGTCTTTTCTTTCATCCATTGGGGTTGTGCCTGCATGATTTGCAAATCCAGTAATTGTAACATCCCACCATTTTAATCCAACTATTCCAGTTACAACTCCAATATCGATATGGTTTTTGTTTAAAATATTTCCTTGCTCAATGTGAAGTTCAACAAATGCATGATAATCATTAGAAGATTTAGTAACCTCAAAAATTCTCTTTTGATTTCCACCAAGTCTGTCAACACCTTCTCCGTTTGTAAAGCCTGAGGCCGTTTTAACCTCTAATGCATCAGTATTTAATTTCCCAGCCAGTGCTCTACTTCCAAAGACCCCACCTTCTTCATTTGTAAAAATAATTAACTCCAGAGGATGAGAAGTAATAATTTTATTATCTAAAATTGTTTCTAGAGCTTCAATACCGCCAATTACACCTAGAGGCCCATCGTAATGCCCACCGTTGGGGACAGCATCTATATGGGAACCAAAAATGATTGGTTTGAGCTTTTTATTTGACCCTTCTTTTCTTGCAATTATGTTCGCTGCGTAATCTACTTCGACTTTTAGGCCAAGATTTTTTATGTATTCCTTTATATACTCTCTAGCTTGTATATCGTAGTCACTATATGCCACCCTGTCATTTCCATTATTTTTATTAACACCGAACTCACTAAGTTTTTTCAAATTTTTTAAAAGCCGTTCTTTTGAAACAGTGTAATTCGGTTTCTGACTAAAAAGAGAAGAAACCAAAAGCGAAAAAAATATTGTAATGTATTTTCTCATTTCATGTAAATATTTTTATAATGGTATTAACTACAGAGAGAATAGTTAGAATTAATGAAATTATTGTGGCATTTCTCCAAAATTTAATTGAACCCATTCTTTTAAAACTAGTCGGCTAAATTAACAAATTATTTATCCCTATCTAAAGAACAATTAATTATGATTGAATCTATATTATATAAAATAAAATCATAGAGTAATGAAAAATTGATCCAGCCAAGACAAAAACATGCCATATAGAATGAAAAAATTTAATTTTATCAAAGGCATAAAACAACACCCCGACGGTATATGAAATTCCTCCTGCAATTAATAAAACTTTTGCTTTAGTGTTAATTATTTCAAAAAGTGTTTTGATATCAATTAAAATTAACCATCCCATTGCCAAGTAAAATAAAAGAAATAATATCTCGAGTCTTCCTGTGTAAAAAACTTTCAAAATAGTTCCAATTATAGCTATAATTAGTACTGCAGAAAAAATAAAAAACCCCGAATAATCATAGAGCGTTATTAAACAAACGGGAGCATAAGATCCCAATATTAAGTAAAATACACTGATGTGATCAATAATTTTCAATTTTTTTTTAAGATTTGCTTCTGACACTCTATGATAAATCGTTGAGGATCCATAGACCAATAACAGACCAATAGAAAATAGAGACAATGAAAAAATACTTAAGCTTGAGAAGTGAGTGTCATAGAAAAAAAGAAAAGGGATCCCTATTAATGCTAGAATTAATCCTATAAAATGAGTGACTGTATTCCAAAACTCCTCGTTATTAATATCTATAAAATTATGTTCTATCATTCTTTACAATATAGCTTAAAAAAAATCATAAAGTAAACTATCAATCTTGGATATAGACACCTAAAATTTATACTATATTTGTTTTTGAAAATCAATCCAAAAGTTGATTTAAATTTTAGAATTTTTATTCTTGCAATTTTTTTAATCAATTTTTCCTTGTGGTAGATTTGACGTGATTGAAAAGGTCCTATAGCTCAGTTGGTTAGAGTAGCTGACTCATAATCAGTTGGTCCCTGGTTCGAGCCCAGGTGGGACCACAAAAAAACCCTCTATGTCATTGACAATGAGGGTTTTATTTTTTCAAGAAACCCGTTGTGAACCAATGTGTGAACCAAAATCACTATTTTTAAGTTATGTTTGAAGATTTAGTCGTTGGAAACGGATACAGTAAAAAAGATCTTGTTGAGATAATTAGTGAACCTACTTTAAAAACTTCTCGAGAAGGGATATTTAACTGTAAGTATTCATCTTAAATTTTTTATAATCTTTAATTATTAAAATTAATATTCCCAAAATAACAGGGTAAATCATTGAATTTGTCTCAAATGCTTTTGAAAAATTCAAATCGAGAATATATTCGAATGATCTTGTTAATCCACAACCAAAACATTTTATATCAAAGAAAAAGTTAAAAAGACAGGGGATTCTAATATCAATCTTAAGTTTCCAATGAATTAAAATGGCTATGAATTCAAATAGTAATAGTAATGAAAACAAAAAATTTGTTTTCATTAGATGTATAAAATAATTAATTATATTTAATTGCATTACCATCAGAATCTTTAAATCCCCCTGAAACAATTATGATAAAATCTATTAAAGTCCATATAGCACAACCACCAAGTGTTAACAGCTGAATTATTCCAATTGTAGTATGCCCAGTATAGAATCTGTGTATTCCAAATATTCCAAGGAACCAACACAATAACAAAGTAATTACAAACCTATTAGGTTCACTTTGTGAATTTAAATTAGTGCCTTTTAAAGGATTACCACATTCAGGACAGGTAATGGCATTAACACTTAATTTTTTACCACAATCTTTACAAAAGATAAACTTACTTAAGTTTTCTTCCATCAGCCATATTCATATTTCCCATTAGAATCTGAATGAAATCAACTAAAGTCCATATACCACAGCCACCAAGTGTAATTAACATAAGCCACCAATTTGAATATCCCATCATTAATCGGTGTATACCTAAACCGCCTATAAAAAAGCAAACTAATGCCATAATTGATTTGCTTTGAAGTTCTTTTTGTTCTGACATTATTTTAAATTTTAATTATTGTTAAATTTTATTAAACTTAATTAAATAATTTAAATTTTACACTATGATTTTCCATAGATGAATTTTTTTTTGCATTTTTTACTTTTAAAAGTTCTTACAAAAAATATATTTATGGTGGATGAAATTACGATAGTTATGATTACTACGACTTCAAATCGTCATTTGAAAATGCTGACTCAAAAGGAAGTTTTTTTCATCTAAATATTCGAAACACCAATGTAGATTGCTATTAAATTATAGGGAATATCTCCTTCTTTTAATTATTCAATTTTTAATCTACAGTTATAGGTAGTTATCCAAAAAAACTAGTATTTTCCCATACCCCTCTATTTGCTGTTGTTTTTTAGCAAAACCATGACCTGCGTCTTCAAAAAGGACATATTCCACATAAACACCAGAATCTCGAGCCGCTTTTACCATCTCGTCGGACTCTATTTGAAGAACTCTGGGGTCGTTTGCCCCTTGTAAAACCATGATGGGATTTTTAATATTTTTTGCATGGAATAAAGGAGAAATATTATACAATCTAATCGAGTCCTTAGAATAGGGATTACCCATTTCTTTATATAATTGGTTCCTTGATGATTCCCAGTAAGCAGGAATTGACCGTAGTGTTCGAACCCAGTTAGTAACACCATAAATATTTACTCCAACCTTAAATTCTTCTGGCATAAAGGTCATCGCAGCCATGGTCATAAACCCACCATAACTACCACCAATTATTCCAATCTTTTCATTGTCAATATATTCTTGTTTTTGGAGCCAATATTTTCCCCAAGTACAGTCTTTTAAATCATTTTCTCCGTGGTTTTTATCATCCAAAGAATAAAAAGTCTTTCCATAACCACTACTGCCTCGATTGTTGACAGCCAGGATTGCATAGCCGTGATTTACTAGATATTGAATTAAGGGGCGGTAACCAATTCTAGACTGCCCGCCTGGTCCACCATGTACCCATACAAGAGCAGGAATTTTCTCCTCCTTCGAAGCATTTTTTGGTTTATATAAAATGGCAGGAATTTTCAAACCATCAAAAGACTCATATCTTACAACTTTTCCCTCTGCAAGGTTTGAAGGGTTTATCTTTGAATTTAAATTTGAAGTTATTTTATTTAATTCGTCGTTTGTTAAATTATAGGTATATATTTCACCAGGAGATTTCGAACTTCTAGCGCTAATTCTTAGCATCTCTTCATTCTCAGAAAAATAAACGCTATCAATATTCAAACCCTCAAACCCTTTAAAGTTTACCGTAGAGTTGTCATTATTATTTATAACAACTAATCTATTTTTAGCGTCTTCATTTATAGATATTACTCTATAGGTGTTATTTTTAGTTAGATAACTATTTCTGACATCCCAATTAGCTTTATAAACTAAATCTCTTTTGCCAGAAGTAATATTGTAAGACATTAGGTAGTAAAACTCTCCTTCATAATTCGTTGTATAAAAATAATTTTCATCGTTTTTATCGAATCCTTGGCCCGAATAATTTGCTTTTTCATTTGAGATTTCAATTTTCTCTTTTGTTTCTATATCATAAAGAAACATTTTGTCTTCATTCCTTGAGATACTGAGTTCGAAGACTAAATATCTATCATTTTCAGAAATAGAATTATACCTGTAAGCCATATCATTTTGGAAAACCATTTTAGTTTCCAATGTTTCGATATTAATTTTGTAAAGGTCAAAATATTTTGGATTTCGAGAGTTGGACTGAAAGTACATATTCTTTTGATCCTTTGTCCATCCAAACAATGATGCTTTTGTGTTTTCTCCAGGAGTAAGGTCTATGCTTTTTTCATTTCTGATAAGGTATAAATGAGAGTTTTCATTTCCTCCTTTGTCAGCACTATAAATAATTTCATTTGTAAGAGGTGAATATCCTTGAACAAAATAGGACTCCTTTTCAGAATTGGTTTTCTGGATTTCTTTTTTTGTAGCTAAATCAACCTCATAAATATTAAAAACACCTGTTTTGTCGGAGCTATATACTAATTTGCTGGAATCTTTCGAAAAATATCCGCCAGAGCTTCTGTTGTTAGACATTAGGGTTTCAATTGTATAATTTTCGCTCTCAGATATGGTTTTTTTACAATTAATTAAAAGAAAAAGGGTCGCCAAGCAGAAAATATATTTGTTCATTTTTAAATCAATTACATTATTAAAACTAATTAAATTATTCTGAAATTAATTATATATTACCTTTTTTCACCCGTGACAATCAGTGTCCCTGCCCAGTCTTTTTTTTGATTTACTCTCCATGAGTGGACATTTTTAAAATTTGAATCTAAAAACATTTTTTCCCACTCATTTTCTGATAAAAGCTTCATTATGGAAACTCCTGTGTCCTCTGGCCAAGAGTGCGAAATTAAATTCTCTTTATAAAAGTCAATTCCAATAATCAACCTA
>CACJHA010000044.1 GCA_902593075.1 uncultured Bacteroidota bacterium | reverse complement strand
CAAACCGAGGGAATTAAAGGGAGGTTTGAAATTTTAAAAGCACCAAATAATGCTTTTGTAATTATTGACTATGCTCACACTCCAAATAGTTTAAAAAATGTCATTGATACGATTAGCCAGATAAGAACAAAAAACGAATTATTTACTACTATAATTGGATGTGGCGGAAATAGGGACTTAGGTAAGAGATCTAAAATGGGCGAAATTGTTTTGAATGGTTCTGATAAAGTTATTTTCACATCTGACAATCCCAGGTATGAAAAACCTGAAAAAATAATTAATGACATGTTATTGGGAGTTGACCCCAACAACAAGAAAAAAATTTCAAAAATAATTAATAGACGGGAAGCAATCGAAAGTGGATGTTCACAACTTAATTCTGGTGATATTCTGTTGGTTGTTGGCAAGGGCCATGAGACTTATCAAGAAATACAAGGCGAGAAAATTCCTTTTGATGATGTAAAAATTGTAAAAGAATCATTTAGTTAAATATCATGCTTTATTATTTATTCAATTTTCTCGAACATAAATACCAAATACCTGGAGCAGGACTCTTTCAATATATTTCATTTAGAGCTGCATTCGCTCTTATTTTTTCATTAAGCATAACAATTTTTTTTGGAAGGAAAATTATTAAAATCTTAACAAAAAATAAGATTGGTGAAAAAGTAAGAGTACTTGGCTTAAGAGACGAAGCAAAAAAAAATGGTACACCTACTATGGGTGGAATTATAATAATAATTGGAACAATACTGCCTGTACTTATGTTATCTAAGTTTAATAACATATATATTATTTTATTAATATTCACGACTCTATGGATGGGTATTATTGGTTTTATAGATGATTATATAAAAATCTTCAAAAACGACAAAAAGGGTTTAAAAGGAAGTTTTAAAGTTATTGGGCAGATTATGTTAGGAATAGTTATCAGCTTGACTATTTATTTCCATCCTGATATAACGATTAAACAAAAAATGCCAGAATTTTCGAAAAGTTCAAAATTTCAAAATAATACTTTTTACCAAGAAGAGAAATCCACAAAAACTACAATTCCATTGGTCAAGGATAATGAGTTTGACTACTATTATTTAATTGAATGGTCTTCAATTCCAAAATCAATGACATGGATAATTTTTATTCCAATGGTAATTTTTATAGTAACCGCTGTTTCAAATGGTGCAAATTTAACTGATGGGATTGACGGTTTAGCTGCAGGAAGTTCCGCAATTATGGCGATAACACTTGGAATTTTTGCATGGGTTTCTGGGAATATATTTTTTTCAGATTATTTAAATATCATGTATATACCTAATGTTGGTGAAATTACAGTTTTTGTCGCATCATTTACTGGCGGATTGATTGGTTTCCTATGGTTTAACACTTATCCAGCTAATGTTTTTATGGGTGACACCGGAAGTTTGACTGTTGGGGCTTTAATTTCAGTTATTGCTATTATGGTTAGAAAAGAATTACTGCTTCCAATCATTTGTGGAATTTACCTAATAGAAGTTTTATCTGTTATAATTCAAGTTTTCTACTTTAAGTATACAAGAAAGAAAAAAGGAGTTGGTGAAAGAATTTTTTTAATGTCTCCAATCCATCATCATTTTCAAAAAAAAGGAATTCATGAAAGCAAAATTGTAAATAGGTTCTTGATAATAGGAGTTTTATTAAGCGTGCTTGCAATTTTAACATTAAAAATAAGATGAAAGGGTTAATTGCAATCTTAGGGTCAGGAGAAAGTGGTAGAGGTGCTGCAATTCTTGCCAAAAAAGCAGGATATCAGGTTTTTGTTTCGGATTCAAATAAAATTCCAAAACAAACAAAGTCATTATTTAAAAAACTATCAATTGATTATGAAGAAAATCAACACTCGATAGATAAAATTATAAAAGCTGAGAAAATAATTAAAAGCCCTGGGATTGACCAAAAATCTGATTTAATAGTTGATATTAAAAATAATGGGAATGTTATTATATCAGAGATTGAGTTTGGGTTTTCACAAACTGATTCAAAAATCATTGGAGTGACAGGCAGTAATGGTAAAACTACAACTGCAACAATGATTTACCATATTTTAAAAAAGTATGGATTTAATGTTGCTTTAGCAGGAAATATTGGTAGAAGTTTTTCAGAATCTATCGCTGAACAAAATCATCAAATTTATGTACTAGAAATTAGCAGCTTCCAGTTAGATAATATCATCGATTTTTCTGCTGATATTTCTGTCATTACAAGTATTTCTCCAGACCATTTAGACAGATACAACTATGATTTTGATCAATACATAAAAGCAAAACTTAAGATAACACTTAACCAAAGCACAAATCAATTTTTAATTTTCAATTCCGATGACATGGAGTTGAAAAAAGCTGTTAAAAAGTATGCTCAAAATGCAATTCAGTTTCCTTACGGTTTTAATTCTCCAAAAGGAGATTTAGTTACCACGGTAAAAAAAAAGTCAATAATTGTTAAAGAAAAAAAAAATATTAATATGTATGATACTTTAAATTTTTCCCTCAAAGGGAGACATAATTTACTAAATGCAATGGCCGCTGTTTCAGTAGCCAGACTATTAAAAGTCTCAAATAAATGTATAAGAGATAGTCTGATTAGTTTTTCAAATGTAGAGCACAGACTTGAAGAGGTTTTAAAAATCCAAAATATAACTTATATAAACGACTCAAAGGCCACGAATGTTAATGCAACTTTTTATGCTCTTGAGAGCATGGAGGGTCAAACAGTATGGATTGTTGGTGGAATTGATAAAGGTAATAATTACATTGAACTACTACCCCTAGTAAGAGAAAAGGTAAAATCTATCATTTGCATCGGATTAGATAATGAAAAAATCATTGAATCTTTTTCTCCTGTTGTCGATGTTTTAGTAGAGACTCAATCTATGTCTGAGGCAGTAAAAATTGCTCATAAACTAGCTAATAAAAAAGATTATGTTTTATTATCGCCAGCGTGTGCAAGTTTTGATCTTTTCAAAAACTTTGAAGATCGTGGAAACCAATTTAAACAAGCAGTAAGGAACCTTTAATTATGCAAAGAAGATTACTTCAAGGCGATAAAGTTTTATGGGCACTCTTAGCATTACTGGCTCTTTTTTCGTTCTTTCCAATCTTTAGTGCCAGTTCCAACTTGAGTTACGTTATTGGGACTGGATCTCCTTGGCAGTACTTACTAAAACATACATTCATTTTAATTACTGGGTTTCTTTTAATTCTCAGCGTTCATAAAATTCCTTTTTATTATTTTAAGGGCATATCAATTTTACTTTTACCAGTTGTAATTTTAATGTTGCTTTACACAATATCTCAGGGTAACATGATTGATGGGGTAAATGCAAGTAGGTGGATTAAGATTCCGCTAATAGGGATTAGTTTTCAAACATCATCTCTAGCATCTCTAATTTTGATGATTTATATAGCCTACTATCTTGATAAAGTTAAAGGAAAAAAAATTGATTTTAAAAAAACATTATTCCCTTTGTGGACCCCAATTTTTTTGATTTTCGCATTAGTTTTTCCAACTAATTTATCTACAGCGTTGATTGTTTTATTTACTGTTTTTTTAATTTTAATTTACGGTTGTTATCCAGTGAAATATTTATTGAATATCTTTTTAATTGGGTTCTTTTTATTCACAACTTTTATTTTTTTAGCAATCCAATATCCAGAAAAAGCTCCGGATAGATTAGATACATGGATAAATAGAGTAGAAAATTATTTCAATCCATCATTAAGTAAAGATGGTAATTATCAAATCGAAAGAGCAAAAATTGCAATTGCCTCAGGAGGTATAACGGGTTTGGGAGTTGGCAAAAGTGTAATGAAAAATTTTTTACCTCAAAGCAGTTCAGACTTTATCTATGCTATAATTGTTGAGGAATTTGGACTATTAGGAGGAATAATGGTAATATTAATTTATTTGTTAATTCTCTTCAGAATAACTGTAATTCTTCATCATGCAAGTTCTGCGTATGGTAAACTGTTAATTATTGGAGCTGGTTTACCAATTATTATTCAAGCATTTATCAATATTGGTGTTGCACTTAATATTTTTCCTGTTACAGGACAAACCCTCCCATTACTTAGTAGTGGTGGATCTGCAGCTTGGGTAACATGTATAGCTTTTGGTATAATTTTAAGTGTGAGTGAGGAAAGATTTAATAAAGGGAAAGTAAAGCAGAATAAAACAGTTTCAAACCCATTGCTAATAATCAGTGAAGAATAATAGAATAATAATATCTGGTGGGGGTACAGGGGGTCATATATTTCCAGGTATAGCTATTGGGAGTTATTTAAAAAAGATTAATCCTTTAAGCCAAATTTTATTTGTAGGTGCTTTTGGAAATATGGAGATGAAGAAAGTTCCAAAAGCAGGGTTTACTATAAAAGGATTATGGATTTCAGGTCTTAACAGAAAAAAGTGGTGGAAGAATTTTCTTCTTCCGTTAAAGATATTTGTAAGCCTTTTTCAGGCACTCTTAATATGGATTAAATTTAGACCAAATATTATGATTGGTACCGGTGGATATGCAAGCCTTCCTATATTAATTGTTGGTTCAATTTTCAAAACAAAAATTCTTATTCAAGAACAAAATTATTTACCAGGGATTAGTAATAAAATACTGTCTCGCTTTGCAACAACTATAGCCGTTGCTTACGAAAATATGGAAAGGTTTTTTCCTCAAAAAAAAATTGTTTTAACAGGTAATCCTGTTAGAAGCTCTTTGATTCAATCTAAATTGGAAGTAGAAAATAATAAAAAAAACAGTCCTTTAAATAAGATTAATTTAAATATTCTTGTATTAGGGGGTAGTTTAGGTTCCGAAAAAATAAATGAAGTTATCTCCAATAACGTATTATTCTTTAATAAAAACAAAGTCAAAGTAATATGGCAGTGTGGTATAAATTATTACAAAAGGTATAAGGCATTTGAAAACAAGTTTGTTAAAATTTTCCCTTTTTTGGAACAAATTGAGAAATTCTATAATGAGTGTGATATTGTTGTTTCAAGAGCTGGAGCTTTAACAATTTCTGAACTTTGCATAGTTGGAAAACCATCGATTTTAATTCCCTCTCCTAATGTGTCAGAAAATCATCAGTTTTATAATGCAAAATATCTTTTAGATAGAAAAGCTGCTATTATGATTGAAGAAAAAAAAATCAATAATGAATTTTTAATACATCTTCAAAAACTTATCGCATCAAAGGAAATCAGGACACAACTTTCAACTGCTATTTATAAACTCGCAAAACCTAATGCAACTGAAGAGATAGGATTAAGAATAAATAACATTTTAGCAAATGGATAAAGAAGACATCTATTATTTTGTAGGAATTGGAGGCATTGGGATGTCATCTATTGCTAAATATCTAATTACTAATAATTTTAAAGTTGCGGGATATGATTTAACAAAAACCGATATAACAAAAAATCTAGAAAAAAGTGGAGTGAAAATTAATTATAAGGATGACATAAAAACTATTCCTTCATTGTTTAAAAAAGAAGATGTGATCGTAATATTTACTCCTGCAATTTCAAAAAAAAATAAACAACTCAATTTTTTTAAAAATCAAGGGAATCCAATTTTTAAAAGGGCAGAAATTTTAGGTTTTTTAACTAAAAATTTTCAAACAATTGCAATTGCTGGGACACATGGCAAAACTACAACAGCTGCGATAGTAACCCATCTTTTTTACAAAACAAGACAATCCTTTACAGCTTTTGTAGGAGGTATTTTAAATGAATTTAACTCTAATGTTATAATTAATGGTAGTAAATATGTGATAGTAGAAGCGGATGAATATGACAGATCATTTTTGAATCTAAACCCTGAAATAGGACTTATCACTTCAATAGATTCTGATCACTTGGACATTTATGGGAATTTTGAGGAAGTGAAAAAATCATTTAACCAATTTATTAAAAAAATTACTAATAAACTTTTAGTAAGTAAGGATTTAGGGATAAATGGAATAACATACAGTTTAAATAAGAAAGCTGATTATTTTGCATCTAATATAAATTTTTCAAAAAAAGGTTATTTTTTTGATTTAAATACACCTTCAAATACCTATAAATCAGTTTTTTTTAGTCAATTAGGGCTTCACAACTTGTTAAATGCTGTAGGAGCATTTGCAATTTCAAGTCAAGTTGGGATAAATGAAAAAGAATTGTGTAAAGAACTTTCAACTTTTAAGGGTATAAAAAGAAGGTTTCAACTCATTTTAAATTCTAAAAAACATATAATAATTGATGATTATGCACATCATCCAAATGAAATAAATGCAGTCTGGAACGCATTAAAAGATCTTTTCCCGTATGAAAAAAAATGTGTAATATTTCAACCCCATCTATATTCAAGGACAAAAGATTTTATGAACGAGTTTGCAAAAGCTTTAAGTAAATTCGATCGTGTGATATTACTACCAATTTATCCTGCAAGAGAATTACCTATTGAAGGAATCAAATCTTCGGTATTGCAAAGAAAAATAAAATCAAAAAATGTAGTTGAATTAGTTGCAAAGAAAAAATTATTTTCAGTTATAAACAGCTTCCCAGAAAAAGTAAAAGTTATTTTGGGTGCTGGTGACATTGGCTTGGAAATTGAGAAAATTAAGAAAAAATTAAAATAATCATGAGAAATAGTATAATTTATTTTTTTTCAATTTTAATAATATTTGTATTTCTGATTTTTTTCTCCCAAAGAAGAAATTCCAAAAAAGAAGTTCTTAGAATAAATATAAATTTCAAAGATGCAAAGTCTAAGTTTTTAGACTCTCAAATGGTTAATAAATTGTTAATACAAAGGAACGATACCTCGTTTTTCTTAAAAGAAGATATGGTAGATTTGAAAGAACTTGAAGATTTACTTATATCTAATCCAATGATAGCCAACGCTGATATATTTAGGATTCCACAAGGAATTTTAAATGTCAAATTAGAGGAAAGAAAACCTGTCATTAGAATAATTAGTAATCATGAAGAATTTTATATTGATAATTTTGGACACAAAGTTCCTCTATCTAAAAAGTATTCAGCTAGAGTACCTATTTTTTACGGTCAACCAGATAAAAATTTAATGGATTTAGTAAAGTTTATAAAGTTAATTAAAACCGACTCACTCGTTAAAGTTGAGATAATAGATTTAAAAAATTCAAATAATGGTTACGTCCTCGGCCTTCGTTCTTTTCCATTTAAAGTTATATGGGGAAAAAATTCAAAATACGAACAAAAGATGAAAAAACTTAAATACCTGTACAGTTATCTAGAAAATAAAGATTTTTTAAAAATAGAGAAAGTTAATTTAACATTTGATAAACAAATAGTTTTAGATTATGAACAAAATGGAAAATAAACAATTTGCTGTGGGTCTAGACATTGGAACAACTAAAATTGTTGCGATGGTAGGTCAAAAAAACAAATTTAATAAGGTTGAAATTATAGGAATTGGAAAATCCAAGAGTCTTGGAGTACATAGAGGAGTTGTTAATAATATAACACAGACAATTCAATCAATTCAAGAGGCAGTAAATGAAGCAGAATTAAAATCCTCAACTGAAATTAAAAATGTAGTTGTTGGTATTGCCGGTCAACACATAAGAAGTATTCAGCACAGCGATTATATAACAAGAAAAAACCCAGAAGAAGTCATAAACGAAAATGATGTAGAAAAATTAATTAATCAAGTCTACAAACTTGTGATGCTTCCTGGTGAAGAAATAATTCATGTTTTACCTCAAGAATTCAAGGTAGATGGACAGGCAGAAATTAAGGAACCAATTGGAATGTATGGAGGACGTTTAGAGGCAAATTTTCATGTCGTTGTCGGGCAAGTTTCTTCAATAAAAAATATAGGAAGATGTATAAAAAGTGCAGATTTAAAGATGGAAAGAATTACTTTGGAACCAATCGCATCATCAGATGCAGTTTTAAGTGAAGAAGAAAAAGAAGCAGGAGTTGCTTTAGTTGATATAGGAGGAGGAACTACTGATCTTGCAATTTTTAAAGATGGAATAATTAGACACACATCAGTAATTCCTTTTGGGGGGAATGTTGTAACCGACGATATAAAAGAAGGTTGTTCAATAATCCAAAAACAAGCTGAGTTACTAAAAATTAAATTTGGTTCAGCTTGGCCAGGGGAAAATAAAGAGACGGAAATTGTTTCAATACCTGGATTACGAGGTCACGATCCAAAAGAAATTTCTTTGAAAACACTTTCTAAGATTATAAATGCAAGGATTGTTGAAATAATTGAACAGGTGTTTTTAGAAATCAAAAACTATGGTCATGACGAACAAAAGAAGAAATTAATTGCAGGAATTGTAATTACTGGTGGAGGAAGTCAACTCAAACATTTAAAGCAATTGGTAGAGTATATAACTGGAATGGATACAAGAATAGGTTATCCAAATGAACATCTTGCTGGAGATTCTGAAGATAATCAAACAAGTCCTGTTTTTTCTACAGCGGTTGGACTTTTAATGACGGCACTTAAAGAAAACTTTGATACTAATGAACTAATTGTTGATAATGACTCTGTGGAACATAATGAAGAAACATCGGTTAAAGATTTATCTAATCCTGAGAACATAAAAAGGAGTACAA
>CACJHA010000043.1 GCA_902593075.1 uncultured Bacteroidota bacterium | reverse complement strand
ATTAAAAAACCACATAGTTAAATATCTAAACAGCAGAGGATTTACAATCATAGACAAGGGAACGAACACTGACAAGAGTGTCGATTATCCAGATTTTATTCACCCCGTCTCTAAAGAAATAGAGGAGGAAAAGTCAAACATAGGGATTATTATTTGTGGAAGCGGCAATGGAGCTGCAATGACTGCAAATAAAAGAAAAACTATTAGAGCGGCTCTTTGTTGGAACAATGAAATAACCAAATTAGCTAGGCAGCACAATGATGCTAATATTTTGAGTATCCCCTCAAGATTTATAAGCAAAGACGAAGCGATAAAAATCGTGGAAACTTTTATAAATACTGATTTTGAGGGGGGCAGGCATCAAAGAAGAATCGGAAAGATACCATGCCAGTAGTGAAATTTGAGGTTAAAAAATTACAAGAAATTGACAGCAAGACGCTTCACAACATTTTTTTGCTTCGCGCCGAAGTATTTATCGTTGAACAAGAATGCATTTATCAAGATATAGACGGGAAAGACCTCAAAAGCATACACATAATTGGAAAAAAGAATCAAGAAATAGTTGCTTACTCAAGGATAATGAATTTAAAAAACGATTTTTGTTCTATAGGCAGAGTGCTAGTAAAAAAAGATTCAAGAAAAAAGGGGCTTGGAAAAAAGCTAATGAGAAAATCAATAGAAGAGGCCGCAAAAGAATATAGAAAAAGAAAAATAAAAATCTCTGCCCAAGAATATTTGAGAAAGTTTTATACGGAGATAGGATTTAAACACACAGGAAAAAGCTATTTGGAAGACGGTATTCCTCATATAGAAATGATTTTTAATTTTTCTGTTTAAAAATAGCAGTAAGAGATCTTTCGATTTTTTTATAGGACATTATATCCAAATTATTATACACAATTAGATAGTTCCCGTTAGCCTTTACGTCTATATTATTCAGTGCGGCTTTAATCCTTCTTCTAATTTTATTTCTGTCTACAGCGCGGTTAAAATATTTCTTTGGAACGGAAACACAAAAAAAAGGTGGACTTTCTTTTCCATTATCTCGACTTACTTTTATCTCATTTTGAACAAAGAATACACTAGACCTAAAAAGCTGATCAATTAGTTTTTTATTTTTCAAGCTCTTTATCTTCAAACTTCTTCATTTTTGGCAAATAATAGTTATTTGTTTTGTCAACATCAGCCATTAAATTACTAGGATCTATAACTATAGCCTCAATTTCATCAACCCCTCGTTCTAAGTCAAAACTATAATATGGATCAGCCCAAAACCAATCTGGTTTTACTTTCCAATTTATATTAAAGGGATTGCTTTTTTCACCCCTCATAAGGGAGATGGGAATATATATAATATCATATTTGTCGTCATTGTATTTAACAAGAACTTCAAGAGGCATAGGCATAAGCCCTTTTCTATAAAGAACAACCTTCGTTTTTCCCGGTTTCCCCTTAACTTTTTCAATCTTATAGTCAATTACATTGGTGGTTTGGGTCCAATCAGTAAGGTACCACTGTAGTTGTATCCCAGAAACCCTTTCGGCAACCCGCCTAAAATCATTTGGCCCCGGGTGTTTGAACTTCCATTCATTGAAATATTCTCGTAGAGTTTTAAATAGATTTTCTTTTCCTATAATATACCCAAGCTGAGATAGAAAAACGGCACCTTTATCGTAAGCAGTATTTTCGTACGCGTAATTATATTCATACCTGTTAGCGTTAGTTGATTGAGGCATTTCAGTTCCAGATAAAGCAAGCCTGTAGTAATCGTTGTATCTTCTTTCCATCGGGAACTCTTGATTTTTCTCAAGAATTTCATCTTCTGCTAGAGTAGATATGAAAGATGTAAAACCCTCATCCATCCACTCGTGTTTTGTTTCATTGGTTGCTAAAACATGCTGAAACCAAGAATGAGCTAGCTCGTGGCAAGTTACACCAAACAAACTATTAAAGGATCTCCCACCTGTAATAAGCGTCATCATTGCGTATTCCATGCCACCATCGCCGCCCTGTGCAACAGTATACTGTTTATATGGATAAGAACCAACCTTAGAATTAAAATACTCCATCATCTTTGCTGTATAAGGCTGTAATTTTTTCCAGTTATCTATGATTTTAGGGTCATTTTTGTAAAAAAAGTGAAGTGTTACTTCGTTTGGGCCAGGATAGGTGTCGTGGGTGTAATTTTTGTCAGCTGACCAAGTAAAATCATGAACCTTAGGTGCGACAAAGTGCCATTCAGCCTTCCCCTTTTTTGATTTAGGTTTTTTTCTTTTAGAATAACCCTTGCCAATATCGTCTGAGTTTTGCAAATAACCACTAGCCGCAACGGTATATTCCTTGTCAATTTTTATTTTCACATCAAAATTTCCCCAAACACCGTGAAATTCACGACCAGTATACGGGTCTGCATTCCAACCTTCAGAGTCATATTCACACATTTTTGGGTACCACTGTGCCATTGAATATTCTATTCCGTCTCTAGAATTCTTACCGGCTCTTCTAACCAAATCAGGAACCTGGCCAACAAAATCCATACTAAATTCGGTCGTTTCATTTGGGAATAAAGGAGAATCTAATTCAACCTCTAAAATAGTCTCACTATTTATAGTTTTAAGCAGCTTTCCGTTTTGAGACAAATTGTAAACTTTCAAAAACCCTTGCTGTTTAGGGCCAAGAGAGTCTATATCTATTTTAAAGCGAGTGTTTTTGTCAGCTGAATTATCCTGCCTTATAGCCATTTCACTCCCTGGCCTGAAAGCATTAAAATACAAATGAAAAAAAACCTTTCTTAGTGTTTCGGGTGAATTGTTGGTGTACTCAATTTTTTGAATACCCTTGTATTGGTTGTTAATATTGTCAAAGTCTACCTCAATTTTATAGTCTATTTCTTGTTGCCAATATTGAGAATGAGCAACAATGCTGACAAATAAAAAAAAGAGAGTAAGGTTTTTCATAAAAAAAGTATTAAATATCCACTAATTTAAATGTTTTATTTAATTTGAATTTGTTGTTATCTTTTTTAATGTCTATAATTTCGTTGTTTACGTCATGTTGTAAAAAAAGAAGAAGTTTATCTTTTGCGGCTTTTTCTAAAAAAGAGGCCTTTTCCCGTAATGTCAACAAGGGACTTGTGTCATACCCCATAATAAAAGGCACTCTAACGTGTCCTGCCGTTGGTATTAAATCTGAAACAAAAACAAGGGTTTTGTTTTTAAATTCCAAGATAGGAAGCATCATTTTCTCCGTATGCCCGCTTACTGTTAAAATATCAAAACCAAGAGGTTTTTCATCAGCACCTATTAAATGTAATTTACCGCTTTCTTTAAGTGGAATAATATTCTCTGGCAAAAAGGAAGCTTTTTCTCTCGAGTTTGGAGAAGTTGCCCATTCCCAATGATCCTTGTTTATCCAAAATTTCGCATTTTCAAACCTAGGAACTAGCTCCCCGTTCTTTCTAATTATAGCTCCGCCGCAGTGATCAAAATGAAGATGTGTAAAAAAAATATCAGTAATATCTCCATTTTTAAAGCCAGCTTTTTTAATTGAGGCATCAATTGAATATTCACCCCACCTGTAATAGTGAGAAAAAAACTTTTCACTTTGCTTATCTCCTAGCCCTGTGTCAATTAAAATTAGCTTATGGTTTGTCTCTATTAAAAGAGACCTTGCGGCCATATTAATCATGTTTAAATCGTCTGCCGGATTAGTTTTCTCCCAGATAGTCTTAGGTACAACACCAAACATTGCTCCCCCGTCAAGTTTAAAATTACCGGTTTCAATAGAATAAAGGTTTTTAATTATCGACATTCTCCGCAATTATTTATCTAAATACTTATTATTAATAATTGACATTAGTTCAGTAGAAAACGAAAGCAAGAGTTTAATTTCCTGTATACTCGAAAGTCTACTTTTACCCTTTATAAGAATGCTTTTTCCAATTGACTCAACCCTAAAATAAGCGTGGCTTTCAAAAAAGAAAATAAGTTTTGAGTCAAAAAGATTTCTTATTTCACTAGCCTTCTTTCCCCCAAGGAAAAAGCGCTTAGAAAAGTCAGGATATTTTGGAAAATCTAAATCTTTATAAACTGTATTTTCATTAATTCCCCCGAGTAAGTTTTCTCTATCCAAAATAAAAATGGGTATATCAAACTTTAGATTTATTAGCAAGAATGAAGAAAGAATGTCATCTTTTGAGATAAAAGCACCTTCGCTGTAAGAAAGATCAAACAAATGAAAATCACCACCTTCACTCACAATCTCATTGAATTGATAATTAATAATTTTTGCCTTAAAAAAATCAAAACGCTCAAGCTCTTTTGTGTCAGAAGTGGGCTCTGACCTATAACCCCAACCAATAATTGTAGAAAGCTTTTGAAGAGACAACTGTCTTTTCGTCAGATTGTTATTAATCCTGAAGAAATCATTTGTAGGGAGAGACTTCCTTATTGCGAAAGGATGTTGAGTGTCTGCTGTGTGCGCATCCAACCCTATAATTTCAAACGCGCCTCCTTTTCTAGCAAAGCCTCTTCTGTATTCGTTCAAACCCTCCATAACGGTGTGATCTACAAAAGAACACAATGAAAAATCAAGCACAGCATGTTCATTTTCAGGAATTTCGTCGAGTTTTGATTTAAGGCGAAAGAAATTTAAGAAGCTGCTGAAATTTTTTACACTCACATAATAATTTCCTGTTTCCTCTTCTAAATACATTAACACATTTGGTTTAAAAAGGTTTCTAGTGAAGAGAAATAAATTTTTATTTAAAACAACATGTATTAAAAAGGTAGTTACAATTCCAAGGAAAATACCAGTAATTAAATCATTGGTTAGTGTTATAATTAGTGTAACAATAAAAATTGCCGCCTGTTCTTTGCCTATTTTTAGAATCCTAAGAAAATTAGTAGGAGCAGCAAGTTTATATCCCGTATAAACTAATATTGCGGCTAATGCGGGAAGAGCAATTCTTTGTATTTGTTCCTGGAACAAAAGAATGAAGCACAATAACATTAGAGAATGCGACATGTTGGCAAAACGATTTGTACCACCATTATTGACATTTACCGAACTTCTTGCTATTACAGTTACGACATTAAGACCTCCAACCATTCCGCTTAAAGCAGTAGCTACACCCAAAGCCCTAAGGTCTTTGTTTACATTTGATCTTCTTTTTTGAGGGTCGAGTTTGTCAACAGCTTTAATACTTAATAACGATTCAATGCTAGAAATAAGCGTGATAGAGAAAACTGTTGACAAAAAGGGTAATGTTAAAGCTATTCCAAAATCTGGAGTAGGCAAATCAGACCAAATATTATCTGGAAGAGATATTAACAGATTTGAACTTATAGGGTACTCTTGAGAAGATATCAAATCGTAGTAATAACTTAGGCCAATAGCAAGAAAAACAACCCACATTGGAGCCGGAATTAACTTAAAGAAGGGACTTCTCAATTTTGAGTAGAAAACTAGAATCAAAAGAGATAGTAATCCTAACAGGGCAGGCAATATAATTTCCATAGAGGAGGAAGAAAATAAAACTTTTAGCGATTCAGGAATTTTCGCTAATACCACAAGCGGTTTTCCGCTTACAGAGGTTATACCAATCATGACATGAACTTGTTTAGACAATATTCCTATACCAATAGCGGCAAGCATACCTTGTAAAGCAGATGAGGGGAAAAATTCGCTCAAGGCACCAAGCCTAAACACACCAAAAAGAAACATTAATACACCTGAGACAATTATAGCAGCTAAAGTATAGAGATAGCCTTGATACAAATCCCCACTACCCAATGAAGTGATTGCGTACAATAAAACTATAACCAAGCCATTACCAGGCCCTGTTATTGTTAATTGTGACCCCCCCAAAATAGCTACAACAGTCCCACCAACAATAGAAGCTATCACACCAGAAATAGGCGGTGCCTCTGACGCAATGGCGAGACCTAAGCCAAGTGGTAATGCGACCAAGGACACTACAAATCCGGCGAATAAATTTTTAGGAATTTCCTTTATGAAGTCTTTCATCATTTATTATTTTCAGTTTTTTATAATAAGAATATCTGTTGGCAATTCAGATAAAATATGTTCTAAATCTTTTGGAAAAATTCTTGAAATAAAAGAGGAACGCTTCATTTCCGAATTTAGAACCAGTAAGTCGGCCCTGACAACCCTAGCATAATGACTAATAGAATATCCTCTAGCACCAAAAATACTTTGAGATTGGATTTTTTTGTTTTCTTTAAGACCGTCAGGTATTTTTAACAAAATTTCATCATATCTGTTTTTTTCTTCGTTCTTTATTCCCTCTTTGATTTCTGTAACCTTTTTTAGGCCTTCATCGTCGTCGGCTGTAAAATTTACCTTAGATTGGCTTATTTCACCAACAAGAGTAACGTTTGGAATGTCCATTAGAAAAGAAAATTCAAATGCAGCCCTTATTGTTTTTTCTGTGTTAGGTTCATTTAGGGCATTTACCACAACATGCTTTGAAGGAATCTCTTCAGTCGATGGTTTAATCAAGAGCAGAACTGAACAAGGAGCCCTTCTTGTAATCTTCCTTGCTATCGACCCCATATAAAATTTTAAAACATTTTCTCTTTGTACAGCACCTAGAAGTAATAAATCAATTTTATTTTTTTCACACATCATTAAAATTGTCGGGATTGGATTTCCTTCTTCCCAGAGCACTTTTGTCAATTTTGGCCGCACAGGGGAATCCTTTAATATCTCTTCAAAAGTTTTTTCTTTTACCGATGTTTTTTTTCCAACATGAACAAAGAAGAGATCTGCCCCTAGTGAATTAGCTAAACGTAGCGAAGTAAATATGTTAGCTTTTAAGTTTGGAGAAAAGGCAAAACCAACTAAAATTCTTTTAAATAAAGTTTTTGTCAACTTTTTTCACTTAATATAATCTAAAAAAACTAGAATTTGAATTTTTGTTTTCAACATACTTTAATTTACAAATCCAAAGAACCTCCGATTTTGGGGATAATTAAAGTTTTCTTACCAAAGCTAAACTTTTTGACAGCATTAGCAACATCAATTTTTATAGGCGGGAATGTATTAAAGTGACAACCGATTATTTTTTTACACTTAATAAAATCAGAAGCCATTAATGCCTCATCGATACCCATAGTAAAGTTATCGCCGATTGGTAAAATTGCAAAATCAAGTTTAGGACAAAGCTTCGGAATTAATTTCATGTCATAGTTAAGTGCAGTGTCCCCAGCATGATAAAATGAATTATTATTTCCATATATAACAAATCCCCCAGGATTCCCACCGTAGCACCCATCAGGGAGTACTGATGAATGTATTGCGGATACAAATTTAACGGTACCAAAATCAAAATTAAATTTTCCCCCATGGTTCATACCATGTCCATTAAGCCCCCTGGTTTGGTACCATGAAACAATT
The DNA here is from genome assembly GCA_902593075.1 of uncultured Bacteroidota bacterium. Classification (GTDB taxonomy): domain Bacteria; phylum Bacteroidota; class Bacteroidia; order Flavobacteriales; family Flavobacteriaceae; genus TMED96. Next base: position 1,347 of record CACJHA010000043.1, on the reverse strand, counting down.
TCATGGTTTGAAATTATCATAGCATTATTGTTATTAGCAATTAATTCTGCATCTAACAGGTGGTCTTGATGCCCGTGAGTAATTAAAATATAATCACATTTTATACCCGAAATGTTTATATTTTTTGCCAGTTTGTTTCCCGTAATAAAGGGGTCTATTAAAAGCTTTTTCCCATTAAATAAAATTAAAAAACATGAATGTCCCAGGTAAGTAACTTTCATTTTTAAACCTATAATTTCTCTGATAAAATTGACAAAATGGTTTTTATCCCTTCTCTGTAATTTCCTAATCTAATATTTTCATTTGGACTGTGCTGATTGTTATCTCTATTGACGGTAGGTACGGTAATTGCGGGAATATTTAGGGTATTAACAAATGGAGAAATTGGTATTGAGCCTCCACTCATCCTTATCAAAATTGGGTCTTCGCCAAACCCTCTTTTTATAGCACTCCTAAGCCAAAAACTATATTTGCTTTTAAGACTAGTTCTAAATGACTGATATGAAATTTTAAATGTAAAAGTTGCAATTTTTTTATTTCTTAACCTTTCTTTTTTGTTTGGCTCTCTATCTAGTACTAAATAACCTAAACCTTCAATGTGTTTTTTTATCAATGATAAAAGTCTTTTCGGATCAGATTCTTTTACAAGCCTCACATCAATTTCTGCTCTAGCCCAAGAAGGAATTATCGTTCGCACCTCTTCATTAATCCAACCAGAACTCATTCCTCTGATATTTAATGAAGGGTATTGAATTGCTTCCTGATACGTGTCTTTTACTTTATCAAAGCCCGCGACTTGGAATAGGTCCAACAATTCCTTTTCATTGTGTGGTGTAGAATCCAGTATTTTTTTTACATCGGGAGTAATTTCAATTCCATCATAATAACCTTCAATTGTTACTTTTCCATTTTCGTCTTTCATTGATGCAAGTATTTTCGATAATCTTAATGCAGGGTTTGGCACATAGTTCCCAAAATGTCCGCTATGTTGAGGGACTATAGGACCATATGTAGTTAACTGAATGGTAGCAATTCCTCTAGCTCCAAAAGTTAAGGTTGGTTTATTGAGCCTATGACGAGGACCATCTAAAATAATTAAAACGTCAGAAGTAAGCAATTCACCATTTTTTTTAACAGCTTCCGGTAGGTTAGGAGATCCCATTTCTTCTTCAAAATCTAGGATTACTTTTACATTAAAGTTGGGAGTGATTCCATTTTCATCAATTGCATCAATTGCTGCCAAAAACATTGAAACCGGTCCTTTTGCGTCACTAGCTGATCTCGCAAAAATTCTCCAATCGTCATTATATTCATATATTTCCTTCCAATCCATAGACTCCCAATGAC
>CACJHA010000042.1 GCA_902593075.1 uncultured Bacteroidota bacterium | reverse complement strand
TTATTAGACATAGCTAGGTTATGTACTGAAAATTTTATTTTTATACCTTCTGGTGCTGATAAAAAATTATCAAAATATAGATTACTATTTCCTACAACATATGATCCCCACTTCTCTCTGCCAATTTCACTTAATTTGGGAGTATACAAATGTTTAGAAGTTTGATTAAAATATTTGCCTATTGAATTATAGGCTTTTTTTCTTGAATTTAAGTCCCCAAAAGAAATCCAAGTTATATAATCAACATTACTTTCGTTTTTTCCAAATTTCTTACTCATTCCCCAGCCTCTAATTAATCCATCTTTGGCAGCTTTTGACATAACTTTCGCATACCATTCCTTTTCTGAAGCTTCGTATATGTTTGTTTCATTATATGGAACAGAGAAATGCCACATATCTACATACTGAGAAAAACTAATCAAGGGAGATAATATTAATAAATAAAATAGATTTTTCATTTTAATTGATTTATGGTTAATAAGTATCAATATAAAAATTATCTGTCACTTGGAGAATATCTCCTCTATGGAATGGGGGTTATTTATTAAACTTTTGTGATTTAACCACAAGATAAACAATTGCAATAGTAATATAGATAGACCAAAATATAAGTGGCTCTTCAACCTTAAAAATCAAGTAAGAAATTTGAAAAATTAAGAATGAGATAAGGGATTGCTGTTTAAAAAATGATTTAAAAAAAATAAGGTAATTTTCTATATCAAATTTTTTTCTTTCCTCATCTGACATAGTATTGTAACCTGACAATAAGAATTTTGAATTTTCTTCATTTATGAAATATCCTATTGCGTAATATAAAGCAGAAACAAAAATAACTGGAAAATATATTGACATAAGTAAATTTAAAAAATAAAATTCCTTAGAAGGTAAGGCTTAATACAGATTTTGTCTGGTCTAGTGTTTTTTAATTACTGACAAAATTCATATTCTGTTTTAACAAGGGTACCATTATCATTTTTCCAAAAAAAGCCGAAGATGATTATTTTTTATTGGCTTCCATAAACATTGCGAATTCTTTATTGAAGGCCTCATCAGGAAAAATAGCTTGTACTTCTACAATTTTATCATTTTCCCATTTATATCCAAAAAAGCAAGGATTTGACAATGTATCTCCAGAAATTTTTGATACCGCACTCCAGTCGCTCCACTGACTAGTCCAAGTGCTACCGTATCCATCTGCGTATCTACCTCCAGCACTTTTTACATCATCACCAGTATAATTTGTTGTCTCCATCCAACCATTGGGAAAACTGATTTCATTAAACATCGCATGATGAGTATTTACAAGCTCTTCAAAGTCAGTTTTAGTCATATCCAGGTTATTAAATTTAATTTTAGCATCATCAGAAATAATACTCGAATCAAGGTTGTTATTTACATAACCTTTCATCATTTCAGAAATTTTTTGTGCTTTCTCATCTTTTACTTTTATTGTAGAAACTGTACTTACTTTGGTTTCAGCACAACTAAAAAGTCCAATTGATACAATTAAAATTAAGAGTTTTTTCATTACTATTTAATTTATGGTTAATAGATAACAATATACAAATTAGTAAGTGAACTTAATAAATAATATATTCATTTTATAAAAATAAGTGAATATCTGTCAGTTGGAGAATATCTCCTCTGTGGAATGGGTATGTTTTAGAGTAAAATAGTGGGTTTGCGAGAGTGGTTAATTCACTATTTGAATTTATTTCTTATTAAGAAGCCCTACACCTGAAGCCAGAATTGCAATACCTGATGCAAACAATACACTGTCAAAACCACTTTCAAGGTAAACATTGATAAAATATGCTATAAAAAATACAATTGTGGCAATCCACAACCATCTTAAATATTTCATACAACAATATAATTAAATAGTAGGGAATATAATAATAAAAATAATTTGGTTATCCATACATTATATTAGAAATAACCTCTATTATAAAGATTTAATAGAATTGCTAAAATTATAGTAACCCAAATCAGAATCCAATCTTTACTTATTCCTTTCATTGTACATTACTTTTCCATAAAAAAAGGGAGAACTACTCTCCGCTACTTGGGTGGAAGATCGGTCTCGAACCGACGACCTCCTGAACCACAATCAGGCGCTCTAACCAACTGAGCTACAACCACCATTCTTTAGTAAATTTAAGTTAATTTAAAATCCCTTCAAAATAAAGATTTATATATTATATAATGCCTTTAAAGTCTTGTATAACTGGTGGTCTTTCGACAGTAAAACCTTCTGCTGCAAACACTCCTGAAATTCTTCCAAAATTTTGATCTCTTTGTTTAATACTGTCTATAAAATTTTTTGAACTAATAGGTGTATTTGGTTCTTTGCTGTTAGGGTTATAAAATTGTGATTTATACACCATTATGGCTTTCATTTTATTTTCATGAAAGTCACTTATGTCGATGAGTAAATCGGGTTTTATATCAAACCATTGGATGTAGTGATATATTTGTTTTGGAGTCCAAGGTAATTGATTTATAGAATTTTTGTAATTCGTTTTAATTTTAGATAGTCCTGAAAGAAAACATGAATCACTTACAAGCTTGCTGCCCTTGGGATGATCAATGTGCCTGTCCTTAACTGCATTACAAAATATAATCGAAGGTTGATATTCCCTTAATACTTCAACAACTTTTAATTGATGCTCTTTATCATTAACAAAAAAACCATCTTTAAAGCCCAAGTTTTTTCTAAAACTAACTCCAAGAATTTTTGAGGCTTTATTAGATTCTTTTTCTCTTATTTCTGGAGTGCCCCTAGTACCAAGCTCGCCTTTTGTTAAGTCAACAATACCAACTTTTAAACCCTGAGAAACAGCTGAAGATATACTTCCACCACAGCCTAACTCAACATCATCAGGATGGGCTCCAAATGCAATTATATCAACTTTCATCACTTGCTTTTTTTAGAGCTTGGTTAAGATCATTCTTCAAATCACCAACATCTTCAATCCCAACAGAAAATCTAACAAGACTTTCTGTTATTCCTTGTTTTCTTTTTTCCTCTTTAGGAAGCCATTTATGTGAAGTAAGGAATGGGACATTAATTGTACTTTCAACTCCTGCAAGACTTATTGCGGGTTGGATGAGTTTTAGATTGCTTTCAAAAACCTCTCTACTTGTATTTTTATTAATTTCAAATGAAAGCATCCCAGTAAAATCATTCATTTGCTCTCTTGCGAGATTATGAAAAATGCTATTATCAAGACCAGGATAAAAAACTTTATTTATGCACACGTGATTTTGTAAAAAATGTGCTAACTCATTTGCGTTTTTATTTTGTTTTTCTACCCTTACAAACAATGTTTTTAAACTTCTTTCTAATAACCAAACTGTATAATCACTTAAATTTCCGCCGAGACTTTTTCCAACAGAAAAAACAGCTTCCATATTTTTTTTTGAAGAAGATACTGACCCTGCTAAAATATCGCTATGCCCTCCTAGATATTTTGTTGCACTGTGAATAACTATATCTATTCCTAATGATATAGGGTTTTGGTTTACAGGAGAGGCAAATGTATTGTCAATCATTGTAATAATCTTATTGTCTTTTGCAAGCTCAGATATACCTTTTAAATCTATAATTTTCATCAATGGATTACTGGGTGTTTCCACATAGATGACTTTTGTATTATCTTTAATTTTAGCGGCAAAGTCATTTAAATCAGTACTATCAGCAAAACTGTGTTCTATTCCATAGGTGTTTAAATGTTCAGTTGCAAAATTTCTGGTTCCACCATATAAATCAGGCTGAAAAATAACGTGATCACCAGATGACAAAAATGAAAGTAAAGATGTCGAAATTGCAGCCATGCCAGAACCAAACACAAGAGTTTCTTCAGCTTTTTCTAAAGATGATATTTTTTTAGATAACCCTACCTGATTAGGAGTATTAAAATATCGAGGATACATATCACCTTTTTTGTATGAATAGGCTGTAGACATATACAAGGGAGAAACCGCACCATTATATAGAGGATCTTCAATTTGTCCTTCATGAACACACAATGTTTCTGGTTTATTTTTTTTCATTAATCAATTTATAATCCAATTTATAATTTTCTCATCCTCCGGAGACGTCCTTGGAGAAATAACCTTTTCTAATAATCCTTTTTCATTAATTAAATACTTTTGAAAGTTCCAAGTTACTTTTGAATCGATATATCCATTTCTTCTTTTATCAGTTAAAAAACTATATATAGGATGTATATTTTTTCCTTTTACATCAATCTTGGACATAATTGGGAATGTAACACCGTAATTCTTTTTACAAAATTCACTTATTTGTTGATTAGTTCCAGGTTCTTGAAATAAAAAATTATTTGCAGGAAAACCAATAATAATAAAATTTTGGTTTTTATACTTATCATATAAGGCTTGTAATCCCTTGTATTGATAAGTGAGACCACATCTTGATGCAGTGTTAACAATCATGATTTTTTTTCCCTCTAGACATGAAAAATCGAATGCTTCACCATCAACATCTTCAACGGTAAATTGATATATGGTATTGTCCATTATTTTTTGTGCATTAATAATTTGCAAATTTACGAGAATTAAAATGATTAGTACTTTTCTCATTATTTTTAAAAAAGGGCTTAAAATACGACAACTTTAACTATTGGCAAAATTGCTATACAAGCTCAGCAGACAAACCAGCATCTAGCAACTTCAAACATCTTGGTTTTAAATCTTCAAAAGTTCCTGTTTTAACAACACATTTCCCATGGTAATGAACAATATATGCACACTGCTCTGCCTGTTCTTGAGTTTGGTCACATATATTTATTAAACAAGAAATTACATGGTCAAAGGTATTTATATCATCATTATAAAGTATAATCTGATGTTCCTTCGAAGTTTTGACATCGGTCTCCTCTAAAACTTCTAACTCTGGTTTTTCACTCATGTTTCTCAAAAATTAATAACGACCATTTATTTTTTCTTTTCTTTTCTTTCAGCTTTAAATTTAAAGTTTGAATTTTTTTTATAACTATTTCTTCATCGGAAGAATAAAAACCACTTAAGTATATACTACCATATAAATCTAATTTGTTAAAATAATATTTTGCTTCTTTAATAATAACATTTTTTTCAATATTTACTAAAATAGTATCATAAGTTTTAGAATTAATTACATCAATAGTTCCTAGATGAAAATTAATTTTATTGCATTTGTTTATCTTAAAATTTTCTTTGGCGGAACGCATGGACAACTCACAAGTATCAATTGAGTCAACCTTTTTTGTGCCTAATTTTTCAGACATAATAGAAAGTATACCTGTCCCAGAGCCAATGTCCAAAACATTTTTTTCTAATGGGGGACTTTTCAAAAGTTCTTCAATAATTAGTTGAGTGGTTTCATGGTGACCAGTCCCAAAGGTCATTTTTGGTTTAATAATTATTTCATGATTAATTTTCGTTTTATTGTGAAAATCCGACCTAATAACACATGAATCTCCAATAAAGACTGGTGAATAATTTTGTTCCCATAATGAATTCCAATTTTTATCTTCTACCAAACCAATAAACCATTCAACATCAATACCTTTCTCCTCCAATGGATAAAAAATATCTAAAACTTTTTTATTCCATTTAGTTGTTGGAATATAACATTCCAACCCATCTGGCTTTTCAACGAATCCCTCAAATTTTAGTTGATCCAGTTTTGCAATCAAAATTTCTTTACCTGGATTTAGGGGTGAGATTTTTAAAGATAATTTTATATAACTTTTATTTTTTATCAATAGATCTTATTATTGAATAAAAATCATCAAAACTTAGAGAGGCCCCTCCTATTAAGCCTCCATCTATATCTGGTTTAGAAAAAATTTCTTCAGAATTATTTGGTTTTAAACTACCTCCATACAAAATTTGAACTGAGTTAGCTAAATTTTTATTAAATGCGGTAGCTATTTCTTCTCTGACATGTTTATGAATTTGTTGAGCTTGTTCAGGTGTAGCATTTAATCCAGTTCCAATAGCCCAAATTGGCTCATATGCTAAAATAATTTGATTCCTTTGATTTGTTTTTAAATCGCTCATTATTACATCAAGCTGTTTGGTGATAGTCTTAATATGTTTCTTTTTATTGCGATCCTCCAAAGATTCTCCAAAACAAAAAATCACTTTCATTTCATTATTTAATGCAGTTTTGATTTTTCTTTTAATTATATCCTCATTTTCATAAAAAAGTGTTCTTCTCTCAGAATGACCAATAATTACGGAATTCACATTTATACTTTTCAACATTTTACAAGATATTTCTCCAGTAAAAGCACCATTTTTTTCATAATGCATGTTCTGAGCCACGACCTCCACAGGGCTATTTCTTAATATTTTTTGCGCATTTTCCAAACTAACAAATGAAGGAGATACTTTAACTTCTATCTCTTTATTCCAAGTTTTATTTTTGAGTTTGAGTAAAAAGTTTTCGGTTTCTTGCTTGTCATTATTCATTTTCCAATTCCCAATAATTATTTTTTTTCTCATTTTTACTTAATTCTTTTCAAAAATTTACTGAACTTTATTTACTTAATTTTAAATGGATTAAAGAAAAAACTCCATAGTTGATTATATCAAGGTAATTTGCCTCAATTCCCTCACTTATAATTGTTTTTCCCTTGTTATCCTCTATTTGTTTGATTCTCAATATTTTTTGCAAAATTAAATCAGTTAAAGATGAAACTCTCATGTCCTTCCATGCTTCTCCATAATCATGGTTTTTATTTAACATCAAATTTTTAGAGATGGCAAAATTTTTATCGTAAAGATTTAATGCTTTCTTTTTTTTCATCTCTGGAGAAGTTGCTACACCTTCATCAATTTGGATTAGAGCAATAATCGAATAATTTATTATTCCAATAAATTCAGAATATTCTCCCTCATCAACTTTTATATCTTCTAACTCTTGTATACTTCTGATTCTTTGTGCTTTAATGAAAATCTGATCTGTTAGAGATGATAATCTTAAAATTCTCCAAGCAGAACCATAATCCGACATTTTTTTTTCAAATACTAATCTACATTCTTCCCTAATTTTTTCATAAAAAACTTTCAGTTGAATTCATTTAGATTTTTTTTGTCAGTTTCAAATATTATATTGTAAAAACAATTTTATGTGAAAGTTATTGAATTAAAATGACATTGAATTGCAATGGTAAAATTTTAGATTTAAAAATTCCAAAAGTAATGGGGATTTTAAATTTAGCTCCAGACTCCTTTTATGATGGTGGAAAATATCAATCTATCAAATTAGCAACAAAAAGGTGTAGTGAAATGCTGAATCAAGGTGCTGATATAATTGATATTGGAGCTGCGAGTTCTAGACCAGGAGCCAAAATAATAAGTGAAAAAGAAGAATTGAATAGATTAATTCCAATTTTAAAGGTTTTGGTAAAAAAATTTGATTCGGCAATTTTTTCAGTAGACACCTTTAGATCTAGAATAGCGAAGGCTTCTTTGGATGAAGGGGTAGCAGTAATTAATGATATAACAGCAGGGGAATTTGACACCAACATGCTTCCTGTGATTGGTAAATACAATGCAGTTTATATAGCAATGCATATGCAAGGACTTCCATATAATATGCAAGAAAACCCTAGTTATAAAAATATAACCTCCGAAATACTAACTTTTTTTTTAGATAAAATAAAATCTTGTCATTTAAATAAAATTAGCGATATAATAATTGATCCAGGTTTTGGGTTTGGTAAAAAAATAAAACAGAATTTTACAATTCTTAAAAATTTAGAAATATTTCAAGAATTAAATGTTCCCCTACTAGTTGGTTTTTCCAGAAAATCGATGATTTATAAAACTCTGAATATTGAATCTGCTGATGCTTTAAACGGTACATCCGTTCTAAATACTGTTGCTTTACTAAAAAAGGCAAATATTTTAAGAGTTCATGATGTAAAGGAAGCAAAAGAATCAATTGAACTATGCAGAAAACTGTTTTAGTTTCTTAATTTTATTAAAATTTTCAATGGATAACCTAAGTTTTTTAAAATTTAATTTTGTTGACGCTCTTGATATTATTTTGGTAGGTCTTCTTCTATTCTATTTTTACAAACTTGTGAAGGGAACAGTCGCGATAAATATTTTTTTAGGCATTGTTATAATTTATCTAATATTTCAATTAACAGTCACTCTGGAAATGAATGTTTTAAGTAATATTTTAGGAAATTTTATAAGCGTTGGTTTTTTTGCATTAATTGTTGTATTTCAACAGGAAATTAGAAAGTTTTTATTATTAATTGGCTCTACTAATTACACAAGTAGGAAAAGTTTTCTTAAATATTTCAATTTTTTAAATTACGAGGTAGAGAAAGAAATCGTATTAAATACTTTATTACTTTCTGAATCTTGCTTTAACATGAGTAAAGACAAAATAGGTGCAATAATTGTTTTAGAGCAAAGTAATAGTCTCGAATTTATAAAGTCTAGTGGAGATGAAGCCAAAATCGAAATAAGTCCTCAAATAATTGAATCGATTTTTCATAAAAACGGACCATTGCATGATGGAGCAATAATAATAAAGGGAAATACAATTACAGCAACAAGAATTATACTTCCAGTTTCAGATTCAACTTCTATCCCAAAAAGATACGGCTTGAGACATAAAGCAGGAATAGGAATAACGGAAAAAACAGACGCATTAGTAATTGTAGTATCAGAACAAAGAGGTGATGTAACCTACATTAAAGATGGAGACTTAGAGAGAATTTCTTCAAGTAAAAAATTGCAAGAAGTACTAACAAATGACCTTTCTTCTTAAGTTATTTTTTCTTTACTAAATTGAAGTTTATATAGTTTTTTATAGTACCCTTGTTCAATTTTTATAAGCTCTGAATGTGTTCCGTTTTCAACTATTTTACCTCTTTCCAAAACAATAATTTTATCAGCTTTCTTTATAGTAGTAAGCCTATGAGCAATTATGATTGAGGTTTTATTTTTAATAATTCTATCAGTTGCAGTTTGTATAAGTTCCTCTGTGAAAGAATCAATTGAAGAAGTTGCTTCGTCTAGAATTAAAATTTTTGGATTTGTAATATATGCCCTTAAAAAAGATATAAGTTGTCTTTGTCCTGAAGAAAGAATTGTTCCTCCTTCATTGACAATATGTTTAAATCCGTTAGGTAATTTCTTGATAAATTTATCAATTCCTATTTCACTGGCTGCTTTTTCGACATCACGTAATTTAATTTTAGGGTTGTATAGAGTTACATTATTAAATATACTGTCTGCAAACAAAAATATATC
>CACJHA010000041.1 GCA_902593075.1 uncultured Bacteroidota bacterium | reverse complement strand
CAATATACATTTGGAGCGCAGATGGACTAAAGCTACCAACGTTGTAGGATGCTCTAAAAGTATGTCTAGGATTCGGAGTCCACACAAGTGCTGCTCTGGGAGAAAATCCACATAAAATAATGAGATATTTTACAGAAGAACACAAACTGTTTAGATCTAGCCTGAGGGAATTTCTTGAAAGGGAAGTTAGACCTAATATCAACTCATGGGAGAAACAGAAAAAAATCCCAAGATATATCTGGGAAAAAATGGGTGAAATGGGATTCCTTGGACTCTCCTATCCAGAGGAATACGGTGGAGCTAATCTTGACTTTTTCTACGAGGTTATCTTTAATGAAGAAATAGGGAGAATGAATTCTGGTGGGTTTGTAGTTACCCAACAGTCGGTTCAATATATGGCGAGTCCATATATTTTTAAATATGGTAGTAGTATTTTAAAAGCCAAATACTTACCTGGAACCATAAAAGGCAAGCTTATCGGTTGTATTGGAATTACCGAACCTGATGCAGGTTCTGACGTTCAAAATATTAAGACAAAGGCAATAAGAAAAGGTGATCATTATATTGTTAACGGTTCAAAAACTTTTATAACAAACGCTTATTATGGTGATTATGTAGTTACTGTTGTCAAAACAGATCCAGAAAAAAAGTCTGCTGGAGTTAGCCTTCTTGTTATTGATCTAAATAGTGAGGGGATTAGTAAAAACAAGCTTGAGAAACTCGGATGGCATGCTTCGGATACTGCCGAACTGAGTTTTGACAACGTAAAAGTACCTGTAGAAAATTTAATTGGTGATGAAGGTAAAGGATTTAAATACTTAATGAATGGTCTTCAACTAGAAAGACTAATATTTATTCCCTCTAGTGTAGCTTCAATGGAATATGCAATTGAAGTATCCTTGGATTATATGTCAAAAAGAAAAGCTTTTGGCAAAACAATTGATAAGTTTCAAGTTTTAAGACACCGAATTGCAAAACTTTCCTCCAAAGTCGAATGCCTTAAAGCTTTTGGATATTACTGTTCAAAATTATACGACGACAAGGTATATGATGTTGGTTTATATTCAATGGCAAAACTTATTTCTACCGAGTTACATGAAAAGGTTGCAACCGAGTGTCTACAATTTTTCGGTGGATACGGTTACATGGAGGAATACCCCATGGCAAGAATGTATAGAGATGTAAGAATAGGAACAATTGGAGCTGGGACATCGGAGGTAATGCGCGAAATACTCGCAAAAATTAATATTGATAAAATCAAGTACGCAAAGGCCGAATCAAATTCAGATAAAGTTCAAAATAAAAATTTAAATATTTTTTACGGTGAAGAACATGAATTATTTAGACAATCTCTTAGAAATTTTATTCACAGTTATTCAAAAGAAAAAATTGACACTTTTTTAGAAAATATAGATTCTCAAAGAAACTTTTTTAAAAAGTTATTTGAAATGGGTTATTTTGGATTTGAAGGAACAAGCAAAGCAGATGGATTTAATTTTGATTCCTTACAAGGACTAATTCTTAACCAGGAAATAGCTAAAGTAAAATCAAGCCAATTCACGGCAATTAATTATAATTTTCAGATGACTCAGGACTATATTAGTAGATTGGGGAATCAAAAACAAAAAGACACTTTCCTATTAAGTAACAAAGGAAAGGTTTTAATTGGCTGTAATGCTACATTTGAAAATTTTGATTATAAAGATTTGTCTTCCATAAAAACCACTGCGAAGCGTAAAGGAGATTATTATTTAATTAATGGTTCCAAAAAAATTATATCAAGTGGAATTAATAGTGATTACTTCATAATATCTTGCAAAATCTCAAACGAAAAACAAAATAATGGATTATCACTCATTATTATCCCTAAATTATTAAATGGGGTAGATATAACAAAAACACTTAACAGCAAAGATTTCAATGCGGACTATAAAACTATTTATTTTGATAATCTGAAAGTTCCTGCTGAAAATTTACTAGGAGAAGAAAACCAATCATCGGATTATATATTCTATCAAAGTTTAATTGGTTCTTTATCAGAGTCTGCAACTTCTGTTTCTATAGCAGAATTGAATTTAAAAACAGTAGTTGAATACATAAACAGTCAAGAATATAGTGGTAAGAAAGTTTCACAGCTCCAATCAATTAGACATAACATTGCTCAAATGTTGACAGAATTTGAATGTACCAAACAATTTTTATTCACTTTATATTCTAGGCTTTTAAAAGAAAATGATCTTTATAAGGAAATAATTATGCTAAAATACCTTTGTTCTGAATTGGAGAATAAGGTAAAATCAAATTGTAATAAAATATTGAATGAATACGGCTTTTCTAAAAAATATTCGTCTTTAGAATCATTTAAAAATGAAGGCAGCATTTTATCATTTAAAGATTCATCAAATACTCTCCTGGACACGATTTCAAGCTGTATTATAGAAAATGAATTCACTAAAACCAAGAGTAAACTTCAAAAAGTAAAAACTCTAGTTAGATAAATTATTCGTTTATTTTAACTATACTTTATTAATTTTATTGTACTGTTCAATTTTGAAATAATGAAGAAGTTTGAAAATAACACCTATTCTACTAAATTTAAAGAACTCACTGAACTTAAAAATTTCATTGGCAAAGAGTTGGGTCTTACAGATTGGATGCAAATGAGTCAACAAAAAATTGACGATTTTGCAAAAATAACCGATGATGAGCAGTGGATACATACCGACCCTGAAAAAAGTGCTTTATATTCTCCTTATAAAAAAACCATTGCTCATGGATTTTTGGTATTATCCATGGTTTCAAGGATTTCATTCGATGCTTTTTCAATTGAAAATGTAGTAGCTGGAATCAATTATGGGCTAGATAGAGTTAGATTCCCTAACGCAACAAAATCTGATTCCATCTATAGAGGGAGGGTTTCACTTATGGAATTTACAGAGATTCCTGGTGGTGCAAAATATAAATTAAAGATTGAAATTGAAATTAAGGGAGAGGACAAACCTGCCTGCATAGCTGAGTTTCTTGCGCTAGCTTACACAAAATAAATGATTGATGATTTTTCTCTTTGAAATATAATATTTATATTAGTAAGTGATTACTTACTAAATGACAAAAAAAGAGTTAATTTTAAAAAAATCATTACAACTTTTCTCAAATAAAGGCTTCAAAGGAACCTCTACAAGATCTATTGCTGACTTAGCAGAAGTGTCAGAAGGTTTAATTTTTAAACACTTTAAAAGCAAAAATGGGTTGCTTTCTGAACTTTTAAAAATTGGCGCTTCTAAATCAAATCCTGAGATTCAAAAAATTAAAAGTTGCGAAAACCCAAAGGATGTAATTTCTCTTTGTATTAAACTTTTTTTAAATATTAAAAAAGAAGATTATCCATATTGGAGACTCTACTATGCTAACGGTTTTGAAGAAAATAGTCAAACTATTGGTTTGGAGCCCTTATTAAAGAAAACAATAATGGCAGCTTTTAAAAAATTGGGACACGTTAAAACAGAGTTAGAAGCTGAATTACTGCTGAACAGTTTAGATGGCCTTATGATAAAAATGCTTACGATTAATGATTACAATCCAGAGGCTCAAGTTAATCTCATTTTAAAAAAATACAGACTTAGTTAACACCTGGTTGCATTATTTCAAAACCTTCTTCCTCTTTTGCCTTATCCACCATCATCTTAACTTCATTTAACAATCCCTTAGCATCATAAATTACACCGTTGCTGATTGTATATTTTACCCCTCCAACTCTTACAACCTCATTATTTTCATTTAATTTAATTGCTCCTGTCCCATACAAAACCTTTAAATTTTCAAGGGGATTAGAGTCTACAAGGACCATATCTGCAATTTTTCCAACTTCTATGGTTCCAATTTTATCGTCCATCTTCAGTGTTTCTGCACCACTTAAAGTAGCAGCCCTTATAACTTCTAAAGGATGAAAACCTGCCTCACGCAAAAGCTCCATTTCTCTAATGTATGCAAAGCCGTATAATTGGAATATAAAACCTGAATCTGAACCAGTATTTACTTTACCTCCTCTATTTTTATATTCATTTACAAATGTCATCCATAGTTTGTAGTTTTCTCTCCACGCTACCTCTTCTTCTGTACCCCAATAGTGCCAGTAAGACCCATGAGAAATCTTACTTGGTTGATAAAATCTCCATAAGCTAGGAAGAGTATAATCTTCGTGCCACTCGGCTCTTCTAGCTCTGTGAAGGTCTCGACTAGCTTCATAAATATTAAATGTAGGGACAAGTGTAAAATTAAGTGCCAATAATTCCTCCATGACTCTATTCCAATGATCTGAATAAGGTTTTGCTGCTTGTGCCCAGAGTCTTCCAGCTTCTCCAAATCTATGTTGCTCGTTTTGGTAATTAAAGTCTGCTGGATAGTCTTGAACGGTTCTATCATCAAAAAGAGCCTCGGGAAGACCATACCAGTGTTCCATAGTGGTGAGCCCAGCTCTTGCTGAGTGCAAAACATTCCACCTTGCCACACTCATTTGAGCATGATGGCAAGCAGACCCAAGACCAAGTTTGTTATTTTCATCAAGAGCAGCTTCCATTATCTCGGGTGCCGCACCAAAAAATTTGATTCCATCAGATCCAGCTTTTGCATTTTCTCTTACCCATTGTCTAGCCTGCTCAGGAGTAGAAATTTCATATTTAGATCCTTGTCCAAATCCAGTATATTGAATTATCCTTGGTGCGATAATCTCATTTTTTTCGCTTCTTTTTTTAAGATCAAGCGCCCAATCTCTACCTCTTCCGCTAGGTTCTCTAGCAGTTGTAATACCATGGGAAAGCCAAAGGTTAAATACATAATCCCAATCAGCACCTTGTGCAACTCCACCAATATGTCCATGCATATCAATAAAACCAGGTAATAAATACATGTCGTGTGCGTCGATTTCTTTTCCACCATCTCTTAGTTCAGGTCGTTTTTTAGGATTTATTTCAACACCTGGATAACCAACAACAGATACCTCTTTAATTATATTTTTTTCAACAACCACGTCAACAGGACCAATCGGAGGTGCTCCGTTTCCATTAATAAGCGTTGCTCCTCTAATAATAAGCTGCTCGAAAGGCCCTTCAGAGAGCTGTGCATTTATACTTGAAAAGATAAAAACTAGGGCAACGGTAGATAGCGTTTTAAATTGTTTCATGTGGCTTATTTTTTGTAATTTTAACGTTTTATTAAGTATGGCATAGTTTGTGATATTGTTTAATAAATGTACAAGGATTTGAGAAAACTATTACTTCTTTTGGTCATTTTATTGTCTATTCCTCTAAGGGGTGGGCAGAATTCCAATAATCTTGTTTTACATTTTGATGCCAGAAACTCCTTAAGTTATAATGGTTCTGGTAATATTATCAATGATTTAAGCTCAAGTAATAATGACCTAAAAATGATGGGGGGAGTGACATTTGTAAATTCATCAAATGATATACCTCACTTTAATTTTGATGGAAATGCTGACTACTTAAAATTAAACAGCGCTCCTTTCGCTAACAGTCCAAACGGGTTATCCAATTACACGGTTATTACTAAAATCAAAATTCCTTCAAATAGTTCGAATCAATATATTATGAGCTTGGGAAGATCCACTTCATTTTTTAATAGTGAATTTATTTTTTATCAAAGAACAAATGGAAAAGCAGGCTTTTGGGATTATCATAATGGTCATGGTTTTAGAAATAATTCTACAAGTCAATCTAATTCCGTTATTGATGACAACGCATGGAAACATGTTGCTTTTGTAAAATCAGGCACAGTAGGTAAATTCTACATTAATGGGTCATTGGATCGTACAGTTAATGCAGCAAAAAATGTAACCTCACTAAATAGTCAATTTTTTTACATTGGTGGTGATGTAAGAGATTCAAATAGTTGGTTAAATGGTAAAATTGCCTCTGCGAAACTCTTCACCGCAGCACTTTCTGCGTCCGATATATTGTCCGATTACAATTCCTCAAACACCCAACAACAACCTACCATTTATTTTCAAAATGGGACATGTAAGTGTCCCAATGCCTCTGCAGGAGATACCGCTACAATTAGTGGAACTGTTTATACAGCAGTTGACAATTCAACAATTCAAGCACAAGTAAATAGTGGTAATTTCAATTTGTGTACCACTAAGGTTACAAATATGAGTGGTGTTTTTAATAGCAAAACATCTTTTAACTCAAATATTAACTTTTGGGATACATCTAATGTAACTGATATGAATGCAATGTTTTATAACGCAACTGCCTTTAATCAAAACATTAGCAGTTGGGATACATCAAAAGTAGTGAACATGCATAGATTATTTTATTTGGCTACTTCATTTAATCAACCTATCGGAAACTGGAATACCTCAAGTGCAAATAATATGAGTGGTATGTTTGAGGGTGCGTCAGCTTTTAATCAAGACATCGGAAATTGGAACACTTCAAATTTAATCCAGAATAATAATCTATCAGGTGGTGGTGGTTTAATTAGTACCTTCAAAGGTGCATCAGCTTTTAATCAAAATCTTTCAGGATGGTGCGTGACAAATATTAATTCTCTCCCTACTGATTTCAAAACTGGTTCTCGCTTATCAAATAACAATACTCCAGTATGGGGAAGATGTTCAATTGCTCCAAGTTATCTAGCAACGTCAACGTTGTTGGCATATTATCCTTTTGACAGCAATTTTAATGATCAAGTACAACCCTATAAAGATGCGGGAGGTTGGGCTAATGGTGGTACACAAAATGTTTCGAGGATTGGAAATGGATTTCAAAGAGTAGGATCTAGCGCCTCAAATTTCGATGGAAACGGCGATTTTCTTCAATTGGGAAGTGGTGTTTGGTTTAATTTAGGTACTGGGGGTAGTGGAATGACCGTTTCTTTCTGGTTAAAACCAATTGCTAAAAGTCAAAATGCTGAATTTCAAATATTAAGCCATCCAAAAGCCGAACAATTTCAATTCCAATATCATGAGGGAAATCAAAAAGTTTATTTTAAAACCAAACCTAGTAATAATTGGACTACGGTGGAGGCACCCGCTGCATTAAATGAGTGGGCTCATTTTACAGGTGTATATGAGATAACTGGTGGAAATCATGTGATGAAACTTTATAAAAACGCATCTTTACAAGCCACGCTAAGCTTGGGATCAAACCCACAACATACAACCGATAACTCACACCCAAATATTACTTTAGGAGCAATTAGAAGCGGGGGGACAGGAAATCCTATCGAAGAATTTAAAGGTGGTATCGACGATCTTGCAATATGGCAAACAGCACTCAATCACGATCAAATATATAAGGCATACAATAGAGGAGTCGCAACCCCTACAAACACTATTTATTTTCAAAATGGAACATGTAAGTGTCCAAATGCAACAGTGGGAGATGTGGCACTAATTAATGGAACTGTTTATACAGCTGTTGACAATTCAACAATTCAAGCACAAGTAAATAGCGGTAATGTCAATTTATGTACCACTAAGGTTACAAATATGAGTGGTGTTTTTAATAGCAAAACATCTTTTAACTCAAATATTAACTTTTGGGACACATCCAATGTAACCGATATGAATGCGATGTTTTATAATGCAACCTCATTTAATCAAAATATTAGTAACTGGGATACATCAAAAGTAGTAAACATGCATAGAATGTTTAACCTAGCATCAGTCTTTAATCAAAATATTGGGAGTTGGGATGTTTCTAGTGTTACAAATATGGATACTATGTTTGGGTCAGCTTCAGTATTTAATCAAAATATAGGAAATTGGAATACCTCAAGTGTAACTAATATGAAAGATATGTTTGCAGAAGCTCGTGTATTCAACCAAAATATTGGAAATTGGAACACTGCAAACGTGACTAGTACGCGAGGTTTATTTGCTGGTGCAAGAGCTTTTAACCAACCAATTGGAGGGTGGAATACTTCCAAAGTTACTGATATGTATATGATGTTTGGGTCAGCCTATGCTTTCAATCAACCTATTGGAGGTTGGGATGTTTCAAAAGTTACAAATATGGGTGGAATGTTTGACGGAGCAAATGCTTTCAACCAAAATTTGAGACAATGGTGTGTTTCACAATTCTCATCTGAACCGAGTGGATTTTCACTTAACAACTCAATAAGTAATTCGAACAAACCTTTATGGGGTACATGTCCGGTTATACCAATTTATTTTGAAAATGGAACTTGTAAATGTCCTAATGCTTCTGTTGGGGACACTGCAATTATTGGTGGTAAGACCTATACTGTAGTTGATAGAGCTGGGTTACAAGCTTTGGCAGACAATGGGGCTGATGTTACCGGGGTTTGTACTAGTAAAATAACTAACATGGAGGCTATGTTCAATGGTAAGTATAATAATCAATTTAATCAGGATGTTTCACATTATGATGTTTCCAATGTTACCAATTTTAAAACTGTTTTTGCCTTCCAACCCTTATTTAATCAGGATATATCAAAATGGGATACATCAAAAGGGGAGCTGTTTTTTGCTATGTTTTTAGTTGCCAATAATACCAGTTCAGCATTTAACCAGGATATAGGGAGATGGGATATGTCTAGTGCAACTGATATGTGGGCAATGTTTTATAGGGCTAGTTCTTTTAATCAAGATATTAGTGGATGGGATCTTTCAAGTGCAACTAGTATAAGAGAACTTTTTTATGGGGCTACTTCTTTTAATCAAGATATAAGCACTTGGGATGTTTCAAATATCACAAACATGAATGGACTGTTCCATAATGCATCAGCCTTTAATCAGGATTTATCTGGTTGGTGCGTATCAGGGATTAGTTCCCTCCCTTCTAATTTCAAAACTAGTTCTCCCTTATCCAATAACAATACTCCTATCTGGGGAACGTGTCCTTCAGACCAAGTTGGTCCAAGAATTTCATATGTGGAAGTTACCCCATCCTCAACCAACATTACAACAGACACGAAAGTTATTACAGTTACTTGCAAAGCGATAGATAGAACCGGTGTAAATTTAAATTGGATTAGAGCTAATCTAACAGGTTTTGTAAACAGCAACAATGTTTATGCAAATCTTGGACCTTGGATATTGATAGATGGTGATGCTCAAAATGGAACTTTTGCTGCATCAACTACATTAAGCTCAGTTACCCATCCAGCTGGCAGTTATCGCTTAAATGGTTTTAGCTGGAAAGATGTAAACAACTTCCAAGGAAATTCAATTGCAAATATCCAAAATGCACTATCTATTACCAATAGTTCAAGTTCTGATTTTGCTGGACCTACAATTTCTAACGTTATTGTTTCACCCACCTTTTCCGACGTTACAAGTAGT
>CACJHA010000040.1 GCA_902593075.1 uncultured Bacteroidota bacterium | reverse complement strand
ATTTTGATATTTTAGATGTTAAATTTTGATTTTTTTTTGAAATTATAGGGTTTACGCTAGATGGAATTCCTGGTTGAAAGAAAAAAGATTGATCTTTTCCCATTTCATGATGATCTGTCAAAATGTTAGGCAGCCACTTGTTAAATGATAAAATTCTTACTTTAGATTCATTTAACTGAACTGTTAGCCAATCCCTATTTAAATCAAACCAATAGTGATTAGTCCTTCCTCCAGGCCAAATTTCATTATATTCTCTTTCATAAGAATCTGGATTTTTGACATGAGATCTTTGTGAATTCACCCATTGCGCAAACCTTTGCAAACCATCAGGATTTAAACTGGGATCTATTAAAATGATTAAATTATCTAAAATTTCCAAAATTTTTTCGTTTTCTGATGAAGCTAAATAGTATGCTAATAGTAAAGCAGCATTTGAACCACTTGCTTCATTTCCATGAACAGAAAATCCCTGATATACGACTGCGGGCATTTTTTTTAAATCCCTTTCTGA
This sequence comes from uncultured Bacteroidota bacterium, assembly GCA_902593075.1. GTDB lineage: Bacteria > Bacteroidota > Bacteroidia > Flavobacteriales > Flavobacteriaceae > TMED96. Next base: position 10,159 of record CACJHA010000040.1, on the reverse strand, counting down.
TGCATTTCTATTCGAAATTTCAATATGACTTTTTCTTATTTCCTCGAGCCTTGAGTGATTCTTTTCGCTTGTAATTGTAAGTAAAACAAGGGGTCTGTCTTCATAAGTATATCCTCTGTTTTCAATTTTAATTTTATTTGATGACTTTGAAAGTTTAGTTAAGTAATCAATTAATTTATCATGATTTATGTGCCAATCACCTATATTAAAACCTAAAATTTCATTTGGTTTAGGGATATCATCATTGTATTTTTCATCAAGAGGCAAAAAATACTTAATATCCTCTTGTGAAAAAAGAGTTAGGCAAATATTCAACATTAAGAAAAATAAAATTTTTCTATAAATTAAATAAGGGTTACTAAAAATTATCAATTATGAATAATTTACTTTTAAGCGATTTCTCTTTGCTCATTAAAGTCTTTTTGATGCTTTTCACTAATAACTTCAATTCCTCTTTCATTAATTATAAAATCCATTACTTCGGATAGCATTTCCTTGAAATCAGAAAAATCTTCTTTGTAAAGGTATATTTTGTGTTTTTTGTAAAAGAAAGTTCCATCGTCATTAGAGAATTTTTTGCTTTCAGTAATTGTCAAATAATAATCACTAGCTTTAGTTTCTCGTACATCAAAAAAATATGTTCTTCTTCCAGCACGAAGAACTTTAGAATAAATTTCTTCTTGAGTTGTTTCCATTTTAATTCAATTTCTTACCTAAATTTAATAAAAAACCGATTATTGAACTAAAAAAAAGTTATATTTTGAGGGAATTAATATTCTCTAATTGTTTTTGAGCTAATTTTTTGTAAAATCCATCGGTTGATAAAAGTTTTTCGTGAGTTCCTTTTTCAATAATAACTCCCTTATCTAAAACTATAATTAAGTCAGCGTGCATAACTGACGATATTTTATGACTAACAATTATTACTGTTTCATCTATTTTATTTTTTTTTATCTCTGAAAGGATATTCTTTTCTGTCTTTGTATCAACAGAAGATAAACAATCGTCTAGAAGTAATATTTTTGACTTTTTTAATAAAGCTCTAGCAATTGTAATTCTCTGAATTTGGCCACCAGATAAATTTACACCTCTCTCTCCTAGTAATGTTTCGTATTTATCTTTGAATCTGGATATATCTGAATGAATTGAGGAATTTTCTGCGACTTCAATTACTTCAACTTTATTGGCTTTAATATTTCCAAATTTGATATTCTCTTGTATTGTGTCAGAAAATAAAAAGGAATTTTGAGGTACATAGCTTATAAATGAACTAAGTGATTTAAGATTATATAAACTTAGTGACATATTTCCTAAGTATATCTCACCCGAGGTTACATCGTATGATCTCGTTATTAATTCAAGAATAGAACTCTTACCGGATCCTGTTTTACCAATAATTCCCAATGTCTTACCAGAATCAATTGTAAAATTAATTCCTTCTAACGCATATAAGTTGGTTTCTGGATATTTAAATGAAACATTTTTGAATGTAATTTTACTACTTTCTGAATTTAACAATTTACCATAATTTTTGATAGAAGGTTTGGTTTTAAGAAAACCATTAATTCTCTTTTGTGATGCTTCAGCTTGTTGGATTATTGATGTTACCCAACCAACAACAGCAACTGGCCATGTCAGCATCGTAATGTAAATTATGAATTCAGCAATAACTCCTATTTCAATTTTTCCATTTATGTATTGATTTCCTCCAACATAAATTACAATTATATTGCTAATTCCAATAAGTAGTATCATTAGTGGAAAAAATAAGGCTTGAACTTTTGATAAACTAATACTCGACCTTTTACTTGATTTTGAGAAATTATCAAAGTTCTCAGTCACTATTTCTTGCATATTAAATGACTTAATAATTTTAATTCCGCTAAAAACCTCTTGAGAAAATGTGGAAAGTTTTGCTAATTTTTCTTGAACCAAAGTACTTTTTAAATGAATTTTTTTACTTAACGTATATATGGTAAATGATAATATTGGCAGTGGTAATAATGAATAAATTGTGAGGGATGGAGAAATACTAAACATGAAAATAATTACAATTATAAATAAAGTAATGGTATTGATGCTGTACATTATCGCTGGCCCAACATACATTCTCACTTTACTTACATCTTCTGTTATTCTGCTCATTAAATCACCTGTACGATTTGTTTTATAAAATAAAGAGCATAAAGATTGGTAATGATTATAAACTTCATTTTTTAAATCGAATTCTATATATCTAGAAACATTGATTATTGTTTGGCGCATTAGAAAAGTAAAAAAACCTGATATCAAAGATGCGGATAATATGATTAGTATATTTCTTGCCAAAAGAATTTCTAGGTCATCGTCAGTCTGTTCAATATTTAAAATTGAATTTTCAATTAAAGTCATAGAATTTCCAACTAGTTTTGGAGTAAATAGTGAAAAAATTCTTGATATTATAGTTATAATAATTCCTAATAATAACTTCCATTTATATTTGAATAAGTATTTATTTAGGTATTTTAGCTCTTGCATTCGTTAGCTAATTTAATACTAGATTTTTTCTAATTAAAACTTTGATCTTTGAAAATTATTAATCGTAGACAAATAAGAGTAAAAGTCCTACAAGAACTATACAGTTTTATTTCTGGAAATGAAAATTCATTAGTAGAAGGTCAAAAAAACATAACAAATAGTTTTATACAAACAAATACACTGTATTTATTTTATTTAAATTTCTTCAAAAGTTTTTGGGAATTTTCAAACTACAGAGATAATTATCAAAGGAAGTTCAAAAAGAGTCTAAAACCAATAGACGAAAACTATACTCTAATTAGTGAGTTAATGCCATTAAAATCCATTGCAAAAAATAAAAATCTAATCACTAAGTCATCATCGGATAAATCTTTTTTTTGGGATAATAATCAGGACTTTTTAAATGAGTTTTTTTTAAAAATAGTTAATTCTGATGGCTTTAAAGAGTATATTATTCTTAAAGAGAAAGATTACAAAGCACAATTAAAATTACTTATCTACATCTTTAAAGAAATTTTAGTTTATGATAAAAACTTTTTAAGTCTCATAGAAGAACAAAATATTTATTGGATTGATGATGTGCCAACAATTAACACTTTTCTTCTTAGATTAATAAAAAATCTAAATAATCAAAAAGAGTTTAATTTTTTCAAAAAGAGTTTTATAAGCACAGAAAAAGATTTAGAATTTGCATTAAAATTATTTAAAAAAGTTCTTGAAAATTCTGAAAAATTAGATAAGGAAGTTCAAAGTAGAATATTAAATTGGGATATTGAAAGGATTGCTCCTATTGACAGAATTATAATTAAAATGTCATTTGTTGAAATTATTTATTTTTCAGAAATTCCTAGTTCAGTTTCTGTGAACGAATACATAGAAATTTCTAAAGAATATTCTACCCCTAATAGTAGCCAATTTATAAATGGAGTATTAGATAATTTAGTAAAAAACAGTTAGGAATCGTATAAAGTCAATAAATGTGTACAATGTTTTTGAGATAATTTTCTTTACATTTGTGTAACATAAAACTTTAATTATGAAAAATTACTTTAAAATACTCTTTTTGAGTACAATTTTTTTCGCTATTTCATGCGACGATAATGCAAATAAAAAAGAAACAAAATCTGAAAATTCATCATCATCTTCAATGATTTCATCTTCTGAGAGTCCTATAATGTCATTCGACAAAACCTTCCATGACTTTGGAACTATCCAAGAGGGAGAGACGGTAGAGACAATTTTTACATTTACAAACTCTGGTAAGTCAGATCTTATTATAGTTGATGCTAGGGGAAGTTGCGGTTGTACTGTTCCTGAATATCCAAAAAACACACCTATTTCTCCTGGAGAGACAGGTAAAATTAGAGTTAGTTTTGATTCAAGCAACAAACCTAATATGCAACAAAAAACCGTTACAATATCTGCTAACACAGATTCTGGACGAGAAACTATTAGAATTAAAGCTTTAGTTCAAGCTGATCCTGTTAAACAAAAACAAAGAGATGCAGCTGCAGCTGCAAGAGCTCAACAAAATAATTAATGGATCAATTACCGTTTCTTTTATTGATGGTGGTGGTTTTTGTTTTTTTCATAATTCTACCACAGCAAAGACGTCAAAAAAAAGAAAAAAACTTTGTTAATTCTCTTAAAAGAGGGGACAGAGTAATTACTAAAAGTGGCATACATGGAAAAGTAATGGAACTTAATGATAATGACGAATCATGTGTAATTGAAACTCTTGCGGGCAAAATTAAAATGGAAAAGTCTTCTTTATCATTGGAGTTATCATCAAAATTATCCAAAAAATAATTAAAAAAAATGTTTAGAAAATTAAAAACCGACTTTGTTAAAAAGTTGGTTTTTTTGATTTAAAATCATGTACAAAAGACTTATAAGACCGATTCTTTTTCTTTTTGATCCAGAACTTATTCATCATATATCTTTTTTCTTAATTAAAATTTTTATGAAAATTCCTGGTATATCTCATTTAATTCATAAACTTTTCTCTATAAAATCTAAACACCTTGAGAAAGAAATTTTTGGTATAAAATTTCCAAATCCTGTCGGACTAGCTGCCGGATTTGATAAAAATGCAGAACTGTTTAATGAACTTTCAAATTTCGGATTTGGTTTTATTGAAATAGGCACAGTAACTCCTAAACCACAACCAGGGAACAAAAAGAAAAGGGTTTTTAGATTAAACGACGATTCATCCCTTATTAACAGGTTAGGATTTAACAATAAAGGAGTTGATTTCGTAATAAATAATCTTAAAAATAAAGGGAAAATTATTGTTGGAGGTAACATTGGAAAAAATAAAAATACTCCTAACCATAAAGCAATTGACGATTATATATACTGCTTTAATGCTTTATTTGACTACGTAGATTATTTTGTTGTAAATGTAAGCTCCCCCAATACACCTAATTTGAGAGATTTACAAGAGAAGAAGCCACTTACAGCTTTAGTTAAACAATTGAACAAAGAAAGACTGAAAAAAAGTAAAGAGAAACCATTACTTCTGAAAATTTCACCTGATTTAAGTGAAAAACAATTATTAGACATCATTTCAGTGATTGAAACAGAAAAATTGGATGGTGTAATTGCTACAAACACAACCATAAGTAGAGAAAATTTAAAATCAAACCCTAAACTTTTTATTGAATCTGGAGGATTAAGTGGTAAAAAACTTACTTCGAAAAGTAATGAAGTTATTAGATTTATTCATAAAAACAGTAATGGATCTTTTCCAATTATAGGGGTAGGAGGTATCTTTGATTATGAAGATGTAATTGAAAAGTTAGAATGTGGTGCAAGTTTAGTTCAAATTTATACAGGGTTTATTTATGAAGGACCTTCCTTAGTAAAAAAAATAAATAAAAAGCTAATAATAAGTAAGACTAACTGTTGAAATAATTATATTTTTTGTTTGGGTTGATTCTTTTAACCGTTTCATAAATTATTTTAATTACACCTTCAACATCCTCCTTCTGAACCATTTCTACAGTAGTATGCATATATCGAAGAGGTAGAGAAATTAATGCTGAAGGAACTCCACCATTACTGTATGCGAATGCATCGGTGTCAGTACCTGTATATCTAGAAGAAGCCAGACGCTGAAAAGGAATTTTTAGTTTTTCAGATGTTTCGATTATTTCGTCTCTTAAGATATTATGGACTGCTGGAGCATAAGAAATTACTGGCCCTTTTCCCATTTCAATATGCCCTTCCTCTTTTTTATTTATCATAGGTGTTGTTGTGTCATGGCAAACATCTGTAACTATTGCTAAATCAGGTTTAATTTTTTGAGTAATCATTTCAGCTCCTCTAAGACCAACTTCTTCCTGAACTGAATTTGTTATGTAAAGTCCAAAAGGCAACTTTATTTTATTCTCATGAATTAATCTCGCAACTTCTGCAATAATGAATCCTCCAGCCCTATTATCTATTGCCCTACAGACAAATTTATTTTTATTAAGGATTCTAAATTGGTCAGGATAAGTTATTACGCACCCTACATGAATACCAAGTTTCTCAACTTCCTTTTTATCTTTTGCTCCAACGTCAATAAATATATTGTCAATTTTAGGTGATTCCTCCTTGCTAGGTTTTCTTGTATGTATTGCAGGCCAGCCAAAAACTCCTTTTACAATTCCTTTTTTTGTGTGAATATTTACAACTTTCGAGGGTGCAATTTGATGATCACTCCCACCATTCCTTATTACATAAATTAATCCGTTGTCAGTTATATAATTAACATACCAAGATATTTCATCCGAATGGGCTTCGATTACCAATTTAAATTTAGCATCTGGATTTATTACACCAACCGCTGTTCCATAGGAATCGGTTATAAAATTATGAACGTAATTTTTTAAGTATTCAATCCAAATCTTTTGTCCTTCTATTTCGTAACCAGTTGGTGAAGAATTATTTAAATATTTTTTTAAAAATTCTAAAGAAGAAGATTTAATAATTTCCATATAAAATATTTTTATTGCAAATGTAAAATTTAAATTTGTTATAAATAATTCCTTTTTACTATGTTTTTTTATTTGACAAATAATAAGATTAAAGCAATAGTCATTTTTTTAATTTGTATAGTCAAAATTCATTCTCAGGAAAAAATTTATCCTTTAGATAATCCTAATTTTAAAGACACTATACCTCAATTTGGAATTCCTCTTAAAGAGGTGGTCCTTTTTCAAGCACTAAAATTCAGGACAATAGATGAACTTAAGGATTATTTGATTTTAAGGAGAAGGGTAATAAAGGTTTATCCATATGCAAAATTAGCGAGCGATAGATTGATGATTTTGAATAAAAGATTAAAAGATTTAAAATCAAGAAGAATAAAGAAAAAATACTTAAGGAGGCTTGAAAAATTCTTATATGAAGAATTTGAACAAGAATTAAAAAAATTATCGAGGTCACAAGGAAGAATTTTGATAAAACTTGTTCATAGGCAAACTGGAATTACAATTTTTGACCTTATAAAAGAATTAAGAACTGGATTTAAAGCTTTTTTTTATCAAACTACAGCTTCTTTGTTTAAATTATCATTGAGAGAAAAATATAGTCCTGAAGATATTTTAGAAGATTACCTTATCGAGGATATATTACAAAGGGCCTTTTCAGAAAAGTATTTAGTTGAACAGAAAGCGAAAATTGATTATAATTTAGATTCTTTGTATTCAATATGGAAAACTAAACGATGAGAAATATTTAAATTTTATGAAAAAAATTTTTCAAATGTCAGCTAAAACATTTTATGGTTTTGAGGATATATTGTGTAAGGAGTTGAAAAAAATTAATGCTATTGATGTAATTAAATCTAATAGAATAGTTCATTTTAAAGGCGATAAGGAATTGATGTACAAAGCAAATTTATGTTTACGAACCGCCCTTAAGATACTGCTTCCCTTGGAAAATAAAAAGGTTTTAAATTATGAAGCACTTTATAAATTCGCACTTGATTTCGAGTGGGAGAATTATTTTCACAAGGATTCTTCATTTTATATTAACAGCGTATGTTTTGGAAAATATTTCACACATTCATTGTATGTATCGCAGAGAGTTAAAGATGGAATAGTAGATAGATTTAGGAAACTAAAAGGCATTAGACCGGCTGTAGAAAAATTTAAACCAGATATTTACATTGATGTACATATAGATAAAAAATCATGTACTTTTTCCCTTAATAGTTCTGGTAAAAATTTAAATCAACGAGGATATAGAAAAAAAACCAACGAAGCACCTTTAAATGAAGTCTTAGCCTCTGGCTTAATTTTACTTTCTAATTGGAATAAAAAAGACGATTTTTTAGATCCTATGTGTGGTAGTGGTACCTTTCTTTTTGAAGCTTGTATGATTGCTAAAAACATACCCCCTAACTTAAATAGAAAACACTTTGCTTTTAAAAACTGGAATGATTGGGATCAAGATTTATTTATCAATATTTTAAAATCATTAACAAAAGAGATAAAAAAGAGAAGCCCTAAAATTTATGGATTCGAAAAGTCTACTAACACATTTAAGAAAGCAGATTTTAATATTAAAAATTCAAATTTATCAGATTTCATTTCAGTTTCAAACAAAGATTTTTTTAGTTCAGTTAAAAGTCACAAAGAAAATCTTCATATTATTGTCAACCCCCCTTATGGGGTAAGAATTGGAACAGAATTGGATAAAATATACAGTTTAATTGGGGACACACTCAAAAAGAATTATGAAAATACAATTGCATGGCTTATCTCATCTAATTTTGATGCATTAAAAAAAATTGGTTTAAAACCATCAATGAAATTTAAAATTTATAACGGCAAATTAGAGTCAAAATTTTTAAAATATGAAATTTATCGTGGATCTAAAAAGAATAAAAATTAGCCTTTATTTTTTTTAAACGAAAATGGAAATTTATAGTTTAGTGTATAATTAAAGCTTGCTCCAAATCTATTATCATCAACTATTGTATTAAATCCAGGAGCATATAAATTTCCGAAGTTTTTTGGTTGAGAGTTATTTAATAGCCTATGAAGTCTGATACTTGCCCCTATGTAAAAATTTTTTAGCACTTCAACTTTAGTTCCAAATAACACCTCAATCCAACTTGAATTTAATTGTTGTCTTTCACCTATTAAAAAACCTTCTTTAATTATAGATCTTTCAAAGTAAGTATTTTCAATGTTTTCAGCGCTGTAATTTTCATACAAAATGTATTCATTTACTGTATGTGAATGAACACTATTTGATATGCGAATACCAACAAAAAGTGAATTGTCCATCCCTTTCCAATTATTAAAAAAATTATAATCAACGCCTAATTTGATATAAGAACCTTTTGTGGTAAAATTTATTTGTTCTGTTTGTTGAGATTTTTTCTCGCTTCCTAATTCAGCTGCAATGAAAATTCTTCTATTTATTTTCAAATCTCCAACGATTTCAAAACCTTGAAAATTGTCTTCAAAACTAGTTTTAATTGGCTTAAAAAGATCAGCACCTAATCTCAAAGAAAAAACTTTGTAGTCTCTTACCTTTTCTATTGATAAACTATCTTGGGACATCATAACATTACCCACAAACAGCATACTAGTGATAAATAGCCAAATGTGCTTGATTTTCATTTCTTATCGTGTCTTTTAAAATTTTAAATCCCAGGAATAGACTTTCTTTATCTAGAATTTCAATAGCTGGATCGGAAAATATTAAATTAGAGGAAAAACCACAGGCTCTACTTATATAGTAGTCATCCCTTTTATAATTAAATTTCAGTGTATCTACCTTTTTTTGATTAGCTGAATCGCCAAGGCGTGCGAAAGTGTAGGTAGTTGAATTAGAAACTAATTTTAGTGGTATCCCTAGAGAATCTCCCGAAAAAACAATATACTCTTCATCTTTACTTACAGCTTTTATTGTAACATTTGACAACGATTTTGGTGTAATCTTTTCATTTTGATCAAAAAATCTGATGATTAGTCTTGGTGTACCAGGAGTTCCCTCTAAACATATATCATCTTTTTCACAGTTGAATAAAAATATGATGAATAGAGAGTAAAGAAATATATGCTTATACATCAATTATTTTTTTTTAAAAGTACTACATTTTCAACATGACTTGTGTGAGGAAACATATCAACGGTTTGAAGTCTTGAAATTTCATATTTTTTTTGAAATATGACTAAATCTCTGGCTAATGTTGAACTATTACAACTTACATACACAATTTTTTTTGGTTCTATATCAATTATTTTTTCAATTACTTTTTTATCAATTCCTTCTCTTGGTGGATTTACAATTGCAACAGATGGGTTACCATTTTCTTTAATAAATTCTGTCGTAAAAACTTTTTTCATTTCTCCTACAAAGTATTTTGTATTTGAAAGATTATTTAATTTTGAATTCTCAGTTGCATAATTGATTGAATCTTCAACAATATCTATTCCAATAATCTTTTTAACGTCTTTGGATAAAATTTGTCCTATAGTTCCAATACCTGTATATAAATCGTAGAGAATATCATTTTTATTAGGTTCTAAAAACTTTTTCACCAAATAAAAAAGTTTTTCGGCTTGTGCAGAGTTAGTTTGAAAAAAAGTTTTAGCAGAAATTTTAAAACTTAACCCACATATCTTTTCAATTATAT
>CACJHA010000039.1 GCA_902593075.1 uncultured Bacteroidota bacterium | reverse complement strand
CCGAGCGACGGTATGCAAATCTTAATCTATCTACAGCGTCCATATCATTAATACGTGACGAATTACGAGCGGCCGCATAGACCGAAATGGTATAAGAAGTGTTTCCTGATAAAGTGACGTTTTTATATAGGTATCTGTTTTGATTGCCATCGTTTCTTCCTATGGAATGTGCACCTGAATAAGTACTATTTCCACCCGAATTATATGTTGATCGGGTATTACCAAAACCATCTGTAGGGAAATATGTATTGACTTGATTATGGTTGACTCCACTAGAGGAGTTAAAATAATAGGGTTCGTTTAAAGGTATATTCCATTGATACTGATCCTGCCAGTCTTGTTGAGAACCATTCATCTCAGACCAACCTGCACCACTATCATCAAGTTCATTGGAATATGTAAACAAATTAGTTCTTGGTCCATCAAATACATTTGTTGAAGTCGAGCTCCAATCTAATGTTAGCGACTGCGTGGTGCTTCCGTATTTAAGGTTATCATCGATACTAGTAAATAGAATTGGAAGTCCCCCTGTGTTGGTAACTACTACCGTATAGACAATAATATCTCCCAAGTCTGTTTGCCCATTTTGATTCGTATCGGAAACTACAGCTGATTTTACTACCTTCAGCGATGGGTTGTAACACCCTACATCGTAATTCTCATCTCTAAAATCGAAAGTATTGTCATTATTTAAATCCTGGGGGGTAGTATATCCATCCGAGCCACTTGTTACTTTACCCTTGCTATTTTGATTCACTGGATTTGGACCAAGTAAACCATCGGAATTTGGATCGGTATATCCTGCCTCTTCGGTATCGTTACATCCATCACCATCTGAATCCAGTTCAAAAGCATCCAAAATACTATCGGAATCACTGTCCTTAGCTGTATTTAATTCTGCCTGGTCAGATGCACCATCGTTATCGGTATCTGCAAAACCAGTATCAAGACCATTAATTACACCATCGTTATTGGTATCCAGAGCTTCATTTCCAGATTCAACCACATCATAAATCCCATCGTTATCGGAATCTAAATCGAGTCCGTTTGGAACCCCGTCTCCGTCTATGTCTGTAATACAACTCTTGGAGGCGGTTACAGAAATTGCATCAAGTTGAACCGATGAGTTGATACCAGGAGCATAGGCAGAAAACATTATAGCCACTCTTGTGGTTTGCGCATCGGTTGTAAAGGTGACCGTCTTAGATTGCCAGCTAGAGGTAGCTGAGGTAATATCACTTATCGCGTAATTGGTCTGCATAGATTGTATCTGAAGAAGCGTATTTCCACCACCGGCGTGCGTAGCTACAAAACGTCCTCCGGCTTTGTGGTAGAAAGAAACTCCATAGGATCTATTTGGATATACATTTTCTATAACAAGTATTCTATCGTAATTACCATTGGATCCATAGGCTGTTTTATCCCAGTAAGATGCATCGTTACCACTAGCGGCATTACTTAAAAGTTCAATGAAATAAAATCCTTGATAAGGAGAGAAACTCGTTCCTTGGGGTCCCTGACTGTTCGACCATACCTCACCATCCCCATTGATAGAAGTAAATGGGCGTGCAACCGTAGTATTTGGATATGCTGTATTTCTATTTGCTGGAGAGGAGGGTGGGAAAGAGCCTGAATATGTTTCAAATGAAGTCCCATCTAGCAGGAAGGTCAAACACTGCTCATCTCTGTCTAAAATTCCATCGTTATCGTCATCGATATCCGTTGTATCTGGAATATTATCTCCATCGGAATCAGTACCTAATACCAAAAAGGTAGGATCATTCTCAGTATTTCCATCTGTGTCAATACCATTATCACTAACATCTTTTACATCTTTTTCAGCCGGAACAGGATTTCTAACTGTATTGCCTTCAAATGTGATTTGATTTCTAAGTCCTCCTGTGTCGATGTCACTTTGGGTTATAGTATAAGAGGCTGTATAAGTGGCTGTCTCTCCAAGTGTAATTGTTCCTTGGGCAGATGAAGCGCTAGCAGAATTGAAGGTGACTGTATTAGTCATTGTTCTGTTCCTTAGAAATGCATCCTTTAAATCATCAGAAAAAGTAAGGTCTTTAATAATATCTCTTGGATGGGTAGATTTATTTTCAACCGTTATGCTAAAAACGGCAACATCTCCAGGATTAGCACCATTGGCGTATCCTGTGTAAGTAGCAGTTTTAGTAACCTCCAATTGAGGTAAATCACCAAGATAGGAAAGTGTTGGATCATTTTCTGTATTACCGTCGGTATCGTCACCGTCATCACTTTGATCCCTAGCATGAACTACTGGATCCCCATTTACATAAACAAAGCTCGTAGCGGAAGCAGTATTAGATATACCACCGCTTGCATTATCTGCGTTTTCTACGGTATAGGTAGCGGTGTAGGTAGCAATTTCACCAGATATTAAAGTTCCATTTGAAGATCCTTGGGAAGCTGAAATAAAATTCAGCCTGTTGGGTGAGGCAAAAGCATCCAACTGGCGGACATTACCATTGAAATCGGTAATGTAATCTGTAATGTAGATAAATCGCTGAGTTACATTTCCATCATTTAAGAGGGAAAAGGTATACACAATATTGTCTCCAACTGAAATTTTATTATCTCCGTCGTTATCATTATTTACAAAGGTTTTGGTTAGATTAAGGGATGGATTTGGAGTAATAAGGGTGTCTGTTGTATCAGTTACAGTATTTCCGTCTGCATCGATTCCATCGTCACTAATATCAGTTACATAAATAGTTCCTGCAACATTACTTGCTCTAACAAGAGCACTGTTTCGAACTCCTCCATTGTCCAGTGCATTTTGAGCAATAGTGTAACTTGCAACATAGGTTTTTACTCCTCCAGGTGCTAGCAAATCAGGATCACTGGATGTAGGGGTAGCATTTAGCGTGAGTGTATTTCCATTGGCATCCACGAAAGTATCTGTAACTGTAAAATTTTGTAGCGATTCGGTTCCTTTGTTCTCAATTGCAATTGTATAATTGATAATATCTCCAAGACCGGTTTCTCCGTTACCATCAACATCGGTAATGCTAGCTGTTTTGGTAGCCTCCAAAATGACCGTTCCGAATAGTGTATTTTCAGTTGGGTCATCAGTTGTATTTCCATCATTGTCAATTCCATCATCGCTCAAATCAGTTACAGTAGCTGTTAAGGAAGCTGCTGTTACCGAGGCTTGGTTGGATAGACCACCCCCGTCAACAGCTTCTTGAGCGATGGTGTAACTTGCTACATAGGTTGCTGTTTCACTTACCTTTAAGGATCCTGCATCGGAACCTAAAGTTGATGATTTAAAGGTAGGTGTAACAGTTAAAGCTAGTGTTCCTCCATTTTTCTTTGATAGCACATCGTCTAAAACAACGGATGTGAAATCCAAATTTCCTGTATTTGCAATCGTTATTGTATATACTACAGTGTCACCAACCCCATACGAATTATCTCCATTATTGTCAGTTATAGTAGAGGTTTTTGTTACTTCAATCCCTGGAGTCCTTGGAATTACGGTTTCTGTTCTATCGTCAACCGTATTTTGATCAAAGTCGTTACCGTCATCACTAGCATCGGTAATAGTTACATCTGCCGGAGTTTGAGCTGTGACAGAGGCCTGATTCGATAGTCCTCCGGCATCTACATCTACTTGCCTAATTATATATGTCCCTTGAAAAGTAGCTATTTCATTGGGTTTTAGAGTTCCGAAATTAGACCCCTGGTTTGCACTTACAAAACTCGGCCCACTATCTAAGGTTTTTGTAGTGGTGAGTGTTATGTCTTGCAGATCATCCGATACAGAAATGTTATCTAATGTAACATTACTTAGGTTCTGAACTAAAATTGTATAATCGATTCTGTCTCCTAGTGAAATAGCACCACTGGAATCATTATCAGTAAATGAAGCTGTCTTGGTAACTTCAATTTCTGGAACTTCACTAATGACAACATCGGTAGGATCATTTGTTAAATTACCATCGTTATCAATTCCATCGTCACTAGCCTCAATCACATCAGCAGAGGAACTCCCAGGATTGCTTCCAGTTACAACAACTGTATTTCGAAAACCACCTGAATCAACTGATGCTTGATTAACAGTAAAGGATGCAGTATAAGTAACTGTACCATCTCTTTTAACAGTAGTAGCACTTGACCCAGCACTTGCACTATGAAATGTTGGTCCACCGTTTAATTGTATAGAAGCTCCAGCGAGACCTACAAATGTATCATTTAAATTAAGGTTGCTTACATCTACGTTCCCCTTATTTACTACCGTTATAGTGTACTCTGCTATGTCTCCTATAACAGGATTCGAATTTGAAGACATAGAAACTGTTTTTGTCGCCTCTAAAATTGGGTTGAAATTAAGTCTTACCTCAGTTACGTCGTTTTGTGTATTACCGTCTAAATCATCTCCATCATCACTGACATCAGTTCTTGTAATTGAACCATCTAGTGTTTTTGCAGATACGGTAACCTGATTTTTAACCCTTGTTGTAGCAACATCTGTTCCGTCAACCGTATAACTCGCAGTATAGGTCGCACTTTCTCCTGTTTGAAGTGAACCTGAGGCCGAACCACTCGTTGAAGAGTTAAAAGTAGGGCCTGCATCTAGTGAAATCGATGTATTGTTACCCCTTTGAAATGTCTCTGTAAGTGTAATGGAGGTAAGTGCAGTATTACCTTTATTAGTAACAACAATTGTGAAAACTGCCGTATCTCCCACTCCAGGTAAATTATCACCGTTATCAACGAGTACACCTGTTTTTACAACTTCAACTGCTGGATCAACAGTAAAGTCAAGTCTAGTTTCATCATCCACTAGATTTCCATCTGCATCGTTCCCATCATCACTTACATCAGTTACGTCTCCTGTATTTCCCGGACTGTTTGCAGTAACACTCACCGTATTTAAAATACATCCCGACCCAATCTCAGCACTACCAATAGTATATGTAGCTGTGTAGGTTCCTATCTCGCCAGGGTTTAGACTACCTTGTGCTGAGCCTGCACTATTGGAATTCCAAGTTGGACCACTTGCCATAGTGAGAGTAAGTGTCCCTGTACAATCAGTAAGCAAATCAACAAGAGTAATTCCAGAAAGAGCAATCTGACCCGTGTTTTGAACGGTTATAGTAAAGGTTACAACGTCACCTACTCCATTTTCTCCGTCGCCATTATCTGCTACTTTATATGTTTTCGTAGCCTCTATTTTTTTATCTATAGTAAGTGATGTAGTAGTGGAATCATTTTCTGTGTTGCCATCGTTGTCAATTCCATCATCACTTACATCAACAACATCCCCATTGTTACCGGGTGAATTGGCAGTAGCTGTTAAAGAGTTTGAAACACTTCCTGTGTTGGCAACTGGAGCTGTTATAGTATATGAAGCAGTATAAATAGCAACCTCCGCAACCTTTAATGTCCCTGCAGAAGAACCAAGTGAGGAGGATTGAAATAAAGGATTGTGGTTTAGCTGAATCGTGGCACCTTTGCCATCATCAAAATTTTCAGATAAAACTAGTCCACTTAAAGTTACATTTCCTTTGTTCTCTACACGTATATTATAATTGATGACATCACCTGGATCATTTTGACTGTTACCATTGACATCTTGAACAGTAGCTGTTTTGGTCACCTCAAGTGTCGCTGTTGTTGTTATAGTTGATTCCGTGCAATCACTCGTTGTGTTTCCGTCATTGTCAATTCCATCATCAGCTACATCTGTTGCCCTTCGATTAGTATTTACTCCATCTGCTTGAATATTCAAACAGTTGTTTAAACCTCCACTATCAACAGCTCCTTGCTGAACCACATAAACCGCTTTGTAAGTAACTGTTTCACCAACAAGAAGATAACCATTTGAGGAGTTTTGATCAGAAGAAACAAATATTGGACCTGGAGGAGTAAAGGGTGCTATAAGTGCAAGAACATTATTATTTTGATCTTTCAAAACATCAAAGAGAGTAACAGCGTCTAACTGTTCTTCTCCGTTGTTGTAGACTGTGATTATATATTCTAGTTGATCTCCAAGACCAATTGTCCCATTTCCATCATTGTCCACATAGTTTTCTAATTTAGTTCCCTCAAGTGCGGTTACTGTACTACCAGCAACTACTTGTGTAGGGTCATTGGCTGTGTTACCATCTGAGTCATCACCATCATCTGATGGATCAGTTACATTGTTTGAGTTACCTGGTGTACTTGCTGTACCTGTAACCGTTAAACTAATTCCACCAGCGGAAACTCCAGATCCATTAAATGTATATGTAGCAATGTAGGTTCCCGTTTCTCCAGCAGCCAAAGATCCAGCTGAAGAACCACTGGAATTAGATAAAAAGGTTGGAGAGGAGTTAAGTGTTAATGCTGATCCATTGATTCCTCTAAGGGTATGGGAGATTGTCAAACTTGATAAAGCAAGGTTACTAATATTTTTAGCTTTAATAGTAAATACAACAACATCTGTAGCATTTATAGTGTTGTCGGAATCAGTTACAATATCAGAGTAGGTAGTAACCTCAAGAATAGGACTCTGTCCTTGAGCAAGGGTTATGCCCAACAAAAAGAGGGCATAAAGCATTATGTAAAATTTCCTCAAAATCAACTATAACACGTTATATAAAATTACAACCGCTACAGGGCAATAATCATACCACTTTATCTAGGTTATTAACTTTTTAATTAACCATGGTTCAATCATAAAGTGCTGTTTTTCAATATTTTGTATTTAACTTAAATTGAAGTTCTCAATTTAATTAACAATTTGAACATTATTAATAAGGACTGTATTGGTATATAATTCACAAATTTTTACATCAAATTTTGAGATTTTTTTAAAGGATAGATTTAATTGTTAAAAAAATTTTAATTTTGCACGCATATTTAATAAAACATGATAAAAAAGATTTTTTCGATTTTTAATTTCCACACCATTATAATTATTGTGGAGGCAGTGGGTGTTTATTATTTGTTTAAACATATTGACCTTACCTTGTCAGTTAATTTTGATATTATAAGCATAGCTATTATTTTTCCTCTGGTTTTTACTATAACAGGTGCTTTTAATAAAAGACAAGAGTCACTAAACTATCTTTCAATATTTAGAACCAAAATAATTACCCTTCAAAATATATTTGGAGCAGTTGATGGAGTTACAACAAAAGACAAACAAAAGTTATCAGAAATTCTAATTAATTTAGAAAAATACTCATTTAGTTTGCTAAAGGGGAGTAAAAAATATTCTATAACAGGAGTGAGAGAATTTAGCAAGGAGATTTATCAACTTACATTAGATAATATATCAAAGTTTAACGATAGAGAGAAAGATAGTATGATAAGAGTAAAAAATGCAGTTTTTGAAAATATTGAAAACCTGCATGCTCTTCAGTCGCATGGAACCCCTGTTAGTTTAAGGAGCTATTGCTTGGTCTTTATTTATCTTTTTCCCCTAATTTACACACCCTCACTTATTGACGGAATTAAATCTAGCATCTCTGAATATCAAAACATAATATCCCTTGGGTTTACAATTCTAATTAGTTTTACACTTATTGCTTTGTATAATATTCAAAATTATATCGAAAACCCATTTGACCAAAAAGGTTTTGATGATGTAAAACTTAAAGAGTTTAAATTAAAAAAAGAAGAAATTTAATTTTACTATTTCCATTTTGGAGCTCTTTTTTCCTTGAAGGCCTTTAGACCTTCTAGAGCATCGGTCGTATTAATAACCTTATCCAACATAGACTTTAAATATTTTTGATTTTTTTCATCGTCAACAATATTTCTAAACGCCTCCATTCCAAGCGATATAGCATTTGGAGAATTGGCTCTCACCTCCTTAATCCATTCTTTAGCTGCAGCTTCTATTTCATTTTTATTAACAGCTCTTGAAATCAAACCCCAGTCTTCTGCTTTTTGTGCATTTATTTCATATCCTCTAATACACCAATCAAGTAAAACTCTAGGAGTTATAACTCTCATTAAAACTCCCATTACCTGCATTGGAAAAATACCCCTTCTTGTTTCAGGTAAAGAGAATTTTAATGACTTTTCTGCAATAACATAAGTGCAGCACGCCAAAAATAAATATCCTCCTGCATATACATTGCCTTCAACAATGGCCAAGGAAGGTTTACTAAACTGAGTCCATAAATTTACTAGTAAGACTTCTTTCAAAGGTTTCCCAATGGAAGATTCATGTTGATCTACCTTTCCTTGCATTGCTGATAAATCTGATCCTGAACAAAAAACATTGCCTTTAGCTCTTAAAACTAAAACCCTAATGTTTTTATTGTTTTGAGCGTATTGAAGGGCAAATGCCAACTCATTTAACATTTGTGGGTGGATAGCATTTTTTTTTGCAGTTCTACTGAGTGTTATCTCAAAAACTTCATTTGTTTCCTTTATTTCTAAAAAAGAGAAAATTTCCTGGTGGAATTTTATAAGCTGACCTTCTCTATAATAATTCATTGCTTGATTTTCAATAAAACGTGTCCGGCTTGAATGTTTTCTCCCTTCGCAACGTTTACATAATCAATTACCCCATCTTCATTAGAATATAGTGTATTTTCCATTTTCATAGAACTTAATACCATAAGAGATTGATTTCTTTTTATTTTATCACCTTTTTTTACAAAAACATCAACTACGAGGGAGGGCATTGGAGATATGTATCCTTTTTCGTCTTTCTCTTTTTCGTTAGTAGGATATCTTTCAGCGACTTCTAGAATATTATTACCAATATCAATAGAGTGAATATAGATAGATTTATCAATTTCTTTAATATGATATTTTTTTAAGACTCCATTTATTTCTGCATGAATAATATTACCTCTTGCTCTAATAATTGAAACATTATAATTGGTTTTATTAAAAGAAAAAATAAAATCTCCATTTACTATTTTATATTTACAGATGATATGATTACCATCAAAATAAAATTTTTCAGTTTGATAACTGTAAAAATTATTTCTCCAACCCGATGTTAAATGTTTTAATATTTTCTTTCTCAAATTTCTTTTTGACCACCTGTATAGGGTTGCTGCAATACACATGTTATCAACTATTAATTTATCTTTCTCATTAACTATCATTTCCTTATTTTCAAAAATGAAATTTGTGTCATATTTTCCATTTACGAATGAATTGGATGAAAGAATGTTTTGCAATAAAACAATGTTTGTAACAGGGCCAAGTAAAACTATTTTAGAAAGTGCATATTTTAATTTATTTATTGCCTTTTCTCTATTTGTGTCATAGGCGATAAGTTTAGCTAGCATAGGATCAAAATAAATATTTACCAAATCACCACTTTTCAAATCGCTGTCTATTCTTATTCCTTTCACCTTTGGGAATTTGAGTTTATAAATCTTACCGGATGTGGGTAAAAAATTAGATGCAGGATTTTCAGCATACAATCTTGCTTCAATTGCATAGCCTTTAGATACAATATCGTCTTGATTTAAATTGATTTTTTCACCTTGAGCAATTTTTAGTTGAAGATCTACTAGATCGATTCCGGTAATCTCTTCTGTTACAGGATGCTCGACTTGAATTCTAGTGTTTACCTCCAAAAAGAAAAAGTTTTTTGTTTTATTGTCATAAATAAATTCAACTGTACCTAAACTTTTATATCCAAGTTTCTTACCGATTTGAATGGCACAGTCAACCATTTGTTTTCTTAATTGATTATCTAAAATTTTTGAAGGAGTTTCTTCAATAATTTTTTGGTATCGTCTTTGAATTGTGCATTCACGCTCGAATAAATGAAGAATTTTTCCTGTATTATCACCTAAGATTTGAACTTCAATATGTCTACCTGATTCTATATATTTTTCAATAATTACACGATCATCTCCAAATACATTTTTAGCCTCTCTTCTCACTTCATTTAAAGCACTTAAAAAATCACTTTCTTTAGATACTGTTCGCATTCCTTTACCCCCTCCTCCAGCTGATGCTTTTAAGAGAATGGGAAAACCAATTTTCTTTGCCTCACTAAGTAGTTTTGTTTCTTTCTCTTTAGAGTTCTCATACCCGGGAAGGATTGGAATCCCTAGCTCTTTAACTAAACGTCTAGCCTTATCTTTGTCTCCCATTAGCTCAATTGAGTTAGGATCCGGTCCAACAAATAAAATATTTTCCTCATTACATTTTTTAGCAAAAGAGGCGTTTTCTGACAAAAATCCATAACCAGGATGGATAGCGTCAGCTCCATATTTTTTGGCAATTTTTATAATTTGTGATGAGTCTAAATGACATTGAATTGGATTTTCTCCTTTGAGAAAAACTGAAATATCAGCTTCTTGAATGTAATTGGAATTAGCATCAACTGAACTATATATTGCGATGGTTTTTACACCTTCCTTTTTACAGGTTTTAAAAATTCTTTTAGCTATTTCGCCTCTATTGGCTACCAACAATGTTTTAATTAATTTTGCCATTATTTACATTCTAAAAACACCAAAAGATCCGGTTCCTTTAATTTTTTGATTATATATTACAGCTAAACAAAACCCCAAATAATTCCTTGTTTCTAAAGGCTCTATTACACCGTCGTCCCACATTTCGGAAGAGGAGTGCCAAGCAGTTTGCTTTTGACTCATCATCTCAATTAGTGCTTTTCTCTCTTTTTCCATTTTTACTTTATCAAGCTCAACTCCTTTTTTCTTGGCTGCGTTGGTTTTAATAATTTCCATTACCCCGGCCAATTGCTCACTACCCATTACACCAAGTTTAGAATTTGGGTAACTAAATAAAAATCTAGGATTATAAGATCTTCCATTCATAGCGTAATTTCCTGCTCCAAAAGATGAACCAATCATTAAACTCAAGTGTGGGACTTCGCTATTGGAAACAACGTTAAT
>CACJHA010000038.1 GCA_902593075.1 uncultured Bacteroidota bacterium | reverse complement strand
TGATAATTTTTCTAAATATAATTTTAATCTCAATTTATCTAGTAAAGATGGGCCTATTGAATGGTATATTATTTTAAACAAATCTCAAATTAAAAATGGTTATGACAATTCCTTCCCAATTGAAGATGCAAATTTTATTGGACTAAGTTTTTTAGAGTCACTCAGTTCAAGATTTAAATACCAATACAGTAAAGGTGAAATTTCTCTTACGGTTGGCTACCAAAACACTAGTCGAGAATACAGAGATAATTATCCGTTGACATTCAATTCAATAAATAAAAGCGCAGAAATTCTGAACAAATTCAAAATTTCAGATAAAATTTATTCAGTTCAGGGGATACTTTTTCAAGATTCTGGTTATGATGGTGTTCCAAATGTTAGTCAGGTAGGGTTATATTCAAATATTGTTTATTTGAGTGGTAAAAATTTAAATTTCAGTTTAGGAGGACGAATTAATAATCACCAGACATATGGTAACTTCTTCACATACAGTTTAAATCCTTCCTATAATATTGATTTTAAAGAATTAGAAAACATTAAAATATTTGCAACTTTAAACTCAGCATTTATTGCGCCAAGTTTGTATCAACTTTATGATCCTTATTCAGGAAATAAGGATTTACTTCCAGAGGAAAGTATTTCAAAGGAAATTGGAATTGAAATGATTAATCAAAAAAGAAATCTATCGATAGTTTTCTTTGAAAGAGATGAAAATCCCAAGATTATCTATGAATATGACTTTTCAACTTTTACAGGAGGATATAATAACTCTCCTTCAGATTTAATTTTTAGGGGTATTGAAATTGATTATTCGAAAAAAATTTTAAAAAAAACGGATTTTAATTTCAACTATACTTTCAATGAACTTAAAAAAGGAACTTTACAAAGGCTTCCAAAACACTCATTCAATGAATCAATTACATATAATCTTAAAAAAAACAAACAATTATCTTTTATCTACAGGTATAGAAGCAAAAGAGAAGCTTTAGGAGGTACAGAAATATTAAATTCATATGGTCTAATGGACTTGAGGTACTCATTTGCTAAATATAAAATAAATTTTAATTTTTGGATTAATAATATACTCAACAAAGAATATGTTGAAATTTTAAACTATTCTAGTAAGGGAAGAAACCTACGATTCGGAATTAGTTATGAATTTTAGAATCTTCCAATATTTTAAGATTTATTGTATCAATAAACATCTGCTGAGTTTTATCAATACCAAGTTCCATTATGGGTATTAAAGTTTCATTAACTTCATTCCTCTTTTTACTGCTGCCGGAAATATGATCCAATGCCAAAGACAATAGAGGTTCGGTTTTATCTCCTATGATACCCAAATTTGAAGCCTTTTCCCTATACTCTATGTCAGGTTCTAATCCATAATTATAATCTGCAAAGTTCTCACTATTAGCAATTTTTAAAACTATTGGTTGCATCGCGTATTTATGCTTTGGATTTTTAATTTGTTGATCATTATCAGTGTAGTCATATAATGTTATTGATCCTACATTTTTTCCAACTGTTTTAATTCCAATTTGTATTATATCAATATGTGGTGTTAATCCATTTATAAGAAGTTCACTTGAGGAAGCTGTTCTATTGGATGTCAAAACATACAATCTACTTAGACCAAGACTAGGAAGTGGATTTCCGTCGGGCCTTAAGTCAGTAAAGTAGTTATCGAAATTTAAATCGTCAGAGGGATCATCATTAGAGTTTCTATCCTCAATAAATGCCATTATTTTTTCATTCCATATTTGTTTAGCAAAAATGGTTCCTGTGAACTGACCAGTTATTAAGCTAGCCAAATAGGTACAGGTATTTACAGAACCACCTCCATTGTATCTCAAATCTAAGACGAGCTCATCCAAATTTTGACTCTTTAAATAAACAAATAAATCAATTAATTCTTCATTAAAATCTCTATCTACCTCACCATCACCATTACTATCTACTGTTCCTAAAAATTTATTATACATTACATATCCTATCTTTTTTGAACCATGTTCAATTATCGAAGTATTATGGACTGGGACTTCTTGAAAGTTTTCTTCTTTATTTAGTGTTACACTTATATCCCTCGAAGTAACTAAATCATTTCCAGAATCATAATTTACAAGTTGAATGCTATAGCTTGTCTGTTCTCCATACAACAGTGACATGTAGTTATTAAAGTTCAACTCATTGTCGTTTATACTATTAAAAATATCACCACGCACTATACCCTTGTTAAAAGCATCTGATTCAGGTAATACATAAGTTACTGCTCCAATTATACTCTCTCCATCATCCCTCACATAAAGTTGAAATTTCATACCATTGGAGGCAGATGTTCCTGAAAGTTGATTTTCCAATATTTCATAGTCTTCTTCTATCCAACTAAATCTGTCATCTTGATGAAGTAAACTCTCAAAAAACTCCTTGCTGTCTTGCTGAGAATTTAAAAGTGCAATATATTCATTTTCCATTGTAGCTTTTGAATCTGCTAGATTGGAGACATCTGATTGCCAATAATAATATTGATTTAATCCTTTCCAAATAAAGTCGTTAATTTCTGTTGAAAGAGTTATTTCTGGGGGAGAATCGCTGGATTCTGAATCCACATCGGATACAATATTTATTTCATTGTCGTCAATATCTTTCTTAGAACATTTTATCGATAGAAGAAAAAATAATGACAAACAGATTAGACGTTTAATCGTAATTTCAAATTTTATCATATTACAAAGTTTCGTACAAAAAAAATGCCAAATTTAAATTCCAACATAATTAAAGGGTGTAATCTTCTTTAGATCATTTTTAACTTCCAAACTAATGTCAAGTGAATTTATAAATTCGTTAATTATAGTTTGGTTTATTTTTTTATTTTTTCTAGTTAGGTCTTTAAGTTTTTCATATGCACCTACGTATCCTTCTTTTCTTAATATAGTTTGTATTCCTTCAGCCACAATTGACCAATTTTCCTCCAGATCTTTGTATATTTTATCTTTATTAATTAACAATTTCGATAATCCTTTGATTAACGATTTTAATGCTATAATAGTATGCGCAAAAGGTACTCCAATATTTCTTAGTGTTGTACTATCTGTCAAATCTCTTTGAAGTCTTGAAATTGGTAATTTTTGTGAAAGGTGAATTAATAAAGAATTAGCTAAACCCAGATTACCTTCAGCATTTTCAAAATCTATTGGATTTATCTTATGGGGCATAGCAGAAGATCCTACTTCACTTCTAACTATTTTTTGCTTGAAATAATCTATAGAAATATAATACCAAATATCTCTGCACATGTCGATTAAAATATTATTAATTCTTCTTAATGCGTCACACTGAGAAGAAAAATAATCATAGTGCTCAATTTGTGTTGTTGGAAAAGAATGTTTAAGTCCAAACTTAGTTTCTAAAAAAGTTGAACTAAATTTTCTCCAATTAATTTTTGGATAACTTACCACATGGGCATTGTAGTTTCCTGTTGCACCGCCAAACTTGGCAGCATGAGGTATTGAACTTAGAACTGTAATTTGATTTTCTAGCCTTTCAATAAAAACCATTATTTCTTTTCCCAATTTTGTAGGAGAGGCTGGCTGTCCATGCGTTCTAGCTAGCATGGAGATGTTTTTTGATTCATTTGAAAGCTTTTTTAGATTTGACATCAGTTTATTAAGATTAGGTAAATATTCCTCTTTAATTGCATTTTTAATTGATAGAGGTATACTAGTATTGTTAATGTCCTGAGAGGTAAGTCCAAAATGAATAAACTCTTTGAATTTTGAAATTCCAATTAGATCGAATTTATCTTTTAAAAAATATTCTATTGCTTTGACATCATGATTAGTTTGAATTTCAATCTTTTTTACTTCTAAAGCATCCTCATCAGTAAACTTTTCATAAATCTTTTTTAAATTTTTAATTTTCTTTATTGGAAAGGTTTCAAGTTGTGGTAGAGGAATTTCAACTAGAGATATAAAATATTCAATCTCAACTACTAACCTATAATGTATCAAGGCTTTTTCAGAAAAATATCTTGAGAGATTTTCAATTTGATTCCTGTATCTTCCATCAATTGGTGAAATTGAATTTAATGAGTTGACCAGTGCATTTTTCATTAATGCAAAGATAAAGTTTAATCATAAAATCATTAGTTTAATATCTAATTTATTTAATCTAAATTATTACCAGAAACCTAAAGTTGAAGAATTTTGTATTCTTCATAACAACCACTTATCGCCTCTAAAATTTGTAAATCATTGGCTTCTTTAATAAACGCATTAGAATAATTACAGTTTCTCAATATTTCTTCAAGATTCACTCTGTTAACCCCTAAAAGTTGTACTAGAACTTCTCTATCAAATTTAGTTGCAAGTAAATTTTTAATTTCATCATCTTCTCTCATTTTTTTCAACTTTCTCATTTGTTTTGGATTTTTTCCAAAAAGATTATATAAGAAGTCAGCAGGGTTAAATAGAGATCCAATTGCTTTAGAAATTGAAGATTTATTTCTGTTGCCAGCCTCGTAACCAGATTGAGGAAGGCCAGGAATCGTAAATCTTCCTGCAGGATTAAGGGGAACTTTTTTAACATCTATATCCAAATATCCAGTCAAAGAATACGGTCTTACTATTACCTCTTCCAATGCAAATGAAAGTTGGGTAAGTCTGAAAATTGGTATACCAAGTTTTATCATATCATTGCTGACCGGGACCTTTAGGGGTTTAAAACCTAAATAGGAAAAATAGAGTGTGTCCCTTGACTTCACAGCAATTTCAAAATTACCATTGCGGTCACTAATAACACCCTCTACAGAGTTCAAATTAAGTACATGAACACTTGACATATATTCATCAGTACTATCGTTTTTGATTTTTCCTTTTAGTAGTGAAGTTTGATTCTGTGCATTAACCAAATCAAAGATTAATACAAATAAAAATAGAGCAAGAATTTTTTTTTTAAAAACCAAAACGAATCTTTATTTTAATTTACAGAATTTTTGTTCATCTAAAAAAATAATTAATCTTTTAATAGCTTCTGATCTATGACTTATTTCATTTTTTTCAATTAAATTTAATTCAGCAAATGTTTTAGTATATCCATTTGGAATAAATATTGAGTCATATCCAAAACCATTATCCCCTCTTTTATTAAAGATTATTTTCCCATCAATTTTTCCTTCAAAAAAAAACGTTTTTCCATTAATATTTAATGAAAATACTGATTTAAATTTCGCATTGGTATTTTTATATCCCGTTAATAATTTCCATACTTTTTCAATATTATCTTGGGAATTACAGGTTTTGCCTGCAAACCTTGCTGAGTAAATTCCTGGCATTCCATTTAGGGAATCTATTTCTAAGCCAGTGTCATCAGCAAAACAATTAATTCTAAAATTTTTGAAAATAAAATCAGATTTTATTTTTGCATTTTGCTTTAAAGTTTTTCCAGTTTCTTTTATATCATCTTTAAAATTTAAATCATTTAAGCTCAGCAGATTAATATTTCCAGGCATCATTTTCTTTACTTCATCATATTTTCCTTTATTATGAGTTGCAAATACCAATTTGAATTCTTTATTCATTGTGATATGGTTCATTGTTTATAATTTTTAAACTTCTGTAGATTTGCTCCAAAACAAAAATTCTTATCATTTGATGAGAAAAAGTCATTTTGGAGAAACTTATTTCTTCATTAAATAAATTCAAATGTTTTTTATTGAAACCATATGGACCACCAATTATAAGTTTTAAATATTTTATATCTCTGGATGAGATTTTTAAATTTATCCATTTTGAAAAATCAATCGATGAAAAACTTTTACCGCCCTCATCGAGAAGAACTACATAATCTTTATCATTTATGTATCTTTTAATTAAATTGGTTTGCTTAATTGAAATACTTTCTTTTGCCTGTTTTTTTGAGTTAACAAATGGTATTTCTTTAACCGTAAGGTCTAATTTTTTATTTATTCTTTTTAAATAATCTTGGATTATATTCTTGTACTCAATCTTTTTGGTTTTTTCAATGCATATTAACTCAATCTTCATTTTGTAAAAATACAAAGTCAAAAAAAATTAATTTATTTAAAATACATTAATTTTAAAGAAAAATAAATGATAAATAAACTTAAAGAAAAAATAAAAAAATCCCTTTCCTATATAAAAATCCCTGGATTAAATGGATTTTCATTATCAGATCTTTTAGAATTATATTTCTTGGGTTTAACTAGAGGTATATTGACATCAAGAGCGGGTTCTATCTCTTTTAGTTTTTTCATGGCACTTTTCCCTTTCATTCTATTTGTATTAAACTTAATTCCATTTATTCCAAAATTTTTTAGTATTGAGAATTTTGATGCGATTTTATTTAATTTCATTGAGACTATTTTGCCTCAAGACACTCATACTTTTTTTGAAAAAATATTTGAGGATATAAAATCAAAACCAAGAGCTGGGTTATTATCCTCTGTTTTTATACTTTCTGTTATTTTAACTGCAAATGGGGTAAATTCAATTTTTACTAGTTTTGAAGTTTCGTATCATGTTAAAGAATTTAGAAATATTTTCAAACAATATTTTTATTCTCTGGGTGTAAGTGTAATTTTGGCTTTATTACTTTTAATCTCTGTAATATCTTTTGTTTCTTTTGAGCTTTTATTTCAAAGGCTTTTGCCTCAGTCAATTAATTTTGCAATTTTTATACAAAATTTAATTTTTGTCATATTAGCGTATATATCAATTACAATACTTTATTATTTTGGAACAATTCAAGGAAAATTTACTGGTTTTTTTTCACCAGGAGCATTAATGACAACCTTATTATTTTTCTTTAGCACCTATTTGTTTGGAATTTATATTGATAACTTTTCAAACTATAATCAGTTATATGGTTCAATTGGCGCCTTGTTGATTTTCATGCTTTTTAGTTGGATTAATTCAATAATTTTACTTCTTGGATTTGAATTAAATGCAACTATTAGAAGTTTAAATGAAGAAAAAAAAGCTGAGTAATGTCATTTTACATTGACGTTCTTCTACCTTTTCCACTAAAAAATTTTTATACCTATAGAATCAGTGAGGAGGAATTTAAATTTATAAAAAAAGGATTTAGAGTCTTGGTTCCATTTGGAGGAAAGAGAGTGTTCACTTCTATTGTTATTAAGAAACATAAAAACATCCCAGATAATTATGAGCCAAAAGAAATATTTGCATTTCAGGATGATTTACCAATCGTGGACAAAAATCAAATATTTTTTTGGAAATGGATGAGTAATTATTATCAATGTCCAATGGGCAGTATTTTGAAGGCTTCTATACCTAGTAGTTTTTTACTTACAAGTGAAACTTTATTAGAAAAAAATTTGAATAAACAGGTAGACTACAAAAAAATCTCTGATGATGAGATTTTAATTCTGGATGCACTCGATTTAAAAAAAATTAAAATTGATGAAGTGAGGTTAATATTAAATAAAAAAAATATTTTTCCAGCAGTAAATAATCTCATTGAAAAAGGCTATATAAAATCAATTGAATCTATAAAAGAAAAATATAAACCAAAGCTAGTAAAATACATAAAAATTTATAAAAGATATAGTGAATTAAAAAATAAAAATAATCATTATCTAGAGTTAAAAAATTCCCCAAGAAAAAGAAAAATTATTGAATATATTTTAAAAAATAATTCTGGAACTGAATGGATAGAATACAGTTTATTAAAACGGAAGTGTAAGTTAAATAGTTCAATTTTAAAGAAAATGATATCACTAAATATTTTATCAGAAAAAATAGTTCATGAAGACAGATTTAAAGTAAACTTCACCAAGACTTCTGAGTTAATAAAATTATCGAAGCCTCAACTATTGGCTAAGGAAAAAATTTTGGAAATATGGAAACAGAATTCAACTGTTTTATTTGAAGGAGTTACCTCATCGGGTAAAACAGAAGTATATTCTCATTTAATAAATAGATTTTTAAAAAAAGGATTTCAAATTTTATTTATGATGCCAGAAATATCTTTAACTATTCAAATGGTTAGCAGATTAAAAAAGATTTTTGGTAAATATTTATCTGTTTATCATTCAAAATTTTCTAATGAGGAAAGATTTGAGGTTTGGAATAATGTTATTAAAAATAAGGAGAATGCTAGGATTGTTGTTGGTGCTAGATCCTCTATATTTTTACCTTTTCAAAATCTAAAATTAATAGTTGTTGATGAAGAGCACGACTCCTCATTTAAGCAGGAGAACCCTGCACCTAGATATAATGCTAGGGATTCTTCAATCAAGTTATCCAAAATACATAATGCAAAATTAATTTTAGGTTCTGCTACACCATCATTAGAATCTAAATTTAATGCCTTAAATAAAAAATATGGCTATGTAAAACTTACAGAGAAATATGGATTATCAACTTCATCAGAAATAAAATGTGTAGATATGAAAATCTATTACAGGGCTAATAAAATGAAAGGTTTACTTACACCGGAACTTTATGATGCGATACAAAATAAATTGTTATTGGGTCAACAAATTCTATTATTTCAAAACAGAAGGGGGTATGCCCCTGTTATAGAGTGTATAACTTGTGGACATATTCCTAAATGTCTTAATTGTGATGTATCCTTAACTTTTCACCAATACAGTAATTCTTTAAAATGTCATTACTGTGGGTTTAGTGAAATAAATCAAAAAAAATGTCTAAAGTGTAGTAGCTCAAAAATTGACATGAAAGGTTACGGTACCCAACAAATCGAAGAACAAATTAAATCGTTTTTTCCTAAAGCTAGAGTAGATAGAATGGATTGGGATACAACACGTGGAAAATATTCAGTTGATAAAATTTTTGAAAAATTTGAAAATTCTCAAATTGATGTTCTAATAGGAACACAAATGATAACGAAAGGGTTGGATTTTAAAAATATTGGATTAGTTGGTGTAATAAATGCTGACAATATTTTATTTTTTCCAAATTTTCGTGCAAATGAGAAAGCTTTTCAGGTTTTAACTCAAGTAGCTGGAAGAGCTGGTAGATCATCAATAAAGGGATCAGTTATAATTCAAACTTTTTCATCTGACAATAATATATTTGAGTTGATAAAAAAACAAAACCATGATGGTTTTTATAAAAAAGAAATTGCAGAGAGAAATCAATTTAATTATCCTCCATACTACCGATTAATTAAAATTATAATTAAATCTAGAGACTTGGATACACTTAGAATTGCTAGTAATTGGCTTTTTCAATCTTTAAGTAATGGCTTTATATATCCTATTTATGGACCATTTGATCCTCATATATCAAAAATTAAAAATGAATTTATAAAACAAATTTTAATTAAATATCCAAATACAACGGTTAGAAATAAAGTTAAGAAACATCTGATGAAATCTGTAGAATCCTTTGAATCTATAGCAAAATTTAGGATTGTTAAACTAAATGTAGATGTTGATCCAAATTAATTTTAAATTTTTTAGTATAAGAGAGACTTTATTTTGTCTAATCATTGAATTTATCTTATTTTTGCGAGCCTAAAGTAATTTTATGAATCATTATGAAACTGTTTTCATTTTAAATCCCGTTTTATCTGAAGATCAGATAAAGGAAGCAGTAAAAAAATTCGAGTCATTTCTAAGTGATAAAAAAGCAAAATTTATTAACAAAGAAAATTGGGGGTTGAAAAAACTAGCTTATCCCATTCAAAATAAAAAAAGTGGTTTTTATCATTTACTTGAATATACTGTTGACCCAAGTGCAATAGATTCTCTTGAGGTTGAATTTAGAAGAGATGAGAGAGTTATGCGATATCTTACTGTGAAACTAGATAAATTTGCTATTGAATGGGCAAAAAAAAGAGTAAAAAAGCTAAAGTCTAAGATAAAGTCCTAAAAAATGTCAACAATAGAAGAACAAAATAAAGGTCGTAAGGAAGGTGAGATTAGATATTTGACTCCCTTGAATATCAGCACGAGCACTAAAAAAAAATATTGTAGGTTTAAAAGATCAGGTATAAAGTATATTGATTATAAAGACCCAGAATTTCTAATTAATTTCGTTAATGAACAAGGTAAATTGTTACCAAGGCGCTTAACTGGAACTTCGTTAAAATACCAAAGAAAAGTATCTAAGGCTATTAAAAGAGCTAGGCACATTGCTGTTATGCCATACGTTGGTGATATGTTAAAATAATTTTATGGAATTAATATTAAAACAGGATATTGATAATTTAGGTTTTAAAGACGAGGTTGTAATTGTAAAAAACGGTTATGGTAGAAACTTTTTAATACCTTCGGGCAAAGCTGTGTTGGCTACAGATTCTGCTAAGAAAGTGCTTGCTGAAAATTTGAAACAACAAACCAAAAAAGATCAAAAGTTAGTCAAGGAGGCTGAAAAGTTAGCCAATGCTATTTTAAAAATTGATTTAAAAATATCTGCAAAAGTAGGTGAGGGTGATAAGCTTTTTGGATCGATAAGTTCTAAAAATTTGTCTGATGCTTTATCCAAAGAAGGAAAGGATTTAGACAAAAAATACATTATAATTCCTGGAAGAAATATTAAAAGACTTGGTAAATATGAAGCAACATTAAGATTGCATAGAAATGTTGTTATAAAATATCCCTTTGAAATTATAGCAGAAACAAAAAAAAGGAAAATAAGTAAGTAATAACTTTGAGGTTGTAAACAATTATTAAGTTTAATTGCCTTAAAGCATACTAAAATTTGCATATTTGTATGTTATATAAATATGAAACCATCTATTCCAAAAGGCACAAGAGATTTTACACCTTCTGAGGTTCGTTTGAGAAATTTTGTAAAAGAAAAAATCCAATCAAATTTCGAGTTATTTGGATTTATGCCAATTGAAACTCCTTCTTTTGAAAAGTTGGAGGTTATTGCAGATAAATATGTTAATGATGGAGAACAATTAATTTTCAAAATATTATCAAATGGTGAAAAACTGTCAAAAGCAGATTTAGACTCATTACAAGAACAAAATTATTCTAAGTTTGCTAATTCAATATCTGAAAAAGCACTTCGATACGACTTAACAGTTCCATTTTCTAGATATGTTGTTCAGCACCAAAATGAACTAACATTTCCTTTCAAACGATATCAAATTCAAACAGTTTGGAGGGCTGACAGACCACAATATGGTAGATTTCAAGAGTTTCTTCAATGTGATGCCGATACAATTGGAAGTAATTCTCTATGGCAAGAAATTGAACTTTGTATGCTTTATGACCAAATAATCAAGGATCTAGGAATAAAGGGAGTTTGCCTTAGAATAAATAACAGAAAAATATTGTATGGTTTTGCGAAACTTCTTGGATTTGAAAACAGATTTAATGAATTTACAATAATTCTTGACAAATTGGATAAGATAAATATTGAGGGTGTTGTCAAAGAGCTGATAACACGAAATTTCTCTAAAGATAAAATTCAAATAATTAAAGAATTTATATTGTTGGAAGGAGCAAATAAATTTAAATTAGAAAAAATTAGAACAGCATTTAAAGAATCTAAAATTAGTCTTGACGGCATTGACGAACAAAATTTTATTATTGATAATATCGAAGAAAGTGGAGGTTTTGAATCAATTAATTTAAAATTTGATTTATCACTCGCAAGAGGCTTAAGTTACTACACAGGAACAATATTTGAATTAACTCTTCCAAATTTCCCCGAAATAGGTTCTATAGGAGGTGGAGGCAGATATGATAATTTAACTGAAAACTTTGGTAAAAAAAATCTTAGTGGTGTTGGATTATCCATTGGGTTCGAAAGAGTTTTGATGCTCTTGCAGAAATTTAAATTATTCCCAAAAGATGTAAACAATAGCGTGCAGGTTTTGATTGCTAACTTTGGGTCTAAAACTGCTTTGATTTGTAATTCAATTTTAAAAAAATTAAGAGCTAAGGGAGTTAAATCAGAGTTTTATCCAGATGATTCTAAATTAAAAAAACAATTATCATATGCAAACAGTAAAAAGATTGAATACGTTGTTTTATTAGGTGA
>CACJHA010000037.1 GCA_902593075.1 uncultured Bacteroidota bacterium | reverse complement strand
ATTTATTGGTTTTGTAGAAGGTATATTTCTAGGGGTTCTTATAAAATATTTAGGAGATTATTTTTACAAGAAAAAAATCAATTTGTCCTAAAAGAATATACTCCTGAATCACTTTCATTTCCTTGTAAATCTTTTGCAACAACTTTCCAATAATAAACAAAACCTTCCTCGACCTCTGCTTCTAAAATAGTGGTTTCACTTTCATGATTAAGAGTTTTTATTAAGGTTGATCCATCGACTTTATCAAGATATATCTCATAAGAAGATAGGTCGTTATCAACATCACTGCAATTCCATTGAAGTGGAATTATGTTATTTATTGGGGTAACAGTAGATCCAGAAATAGGATAAGTAAGTTCTGGGGGAAAAGGCGCATAATTATCTATTGCTGGGCCAGAAAGATAGAATTTCCAAATTTCACTTTCCGATGGAGCAGTACCTTTAGGACCATATGCTCTTACCTTCCATGAGTAAGGTTCACCATGATTTAACGTCGCGGTTACCTCTGGACTTTCCGATGAAAATTGTTGAAGCTGATCTGTGGAAAGGTTCGTAACGAATAGCCTATATGAATTGGTGTCTCTGGTTAATGACCATCTGAAAGTTACTGAACTTTGGTTATCATTGACAACAGTAGTGTCTAAACAAGGAGTATTATTTTCAGGATAAACAAGACTAGGTATACCAGGTTTACCAGTATTTTCTAAATCATCTTTAGAACAACTTAGCAATAGTAACAAAGATAAAATTTGTATTGTGTATTTATTTTTTATTATTCTCATCATTCTTTTATAATTAATTTAGAATCTGAAACAGTTTGTCCGTTAACCTTAAGGATATAACTACCTTGAGGTAATCCTGAGGTGTCAAGATTTATATTTCTAAGATTTTCATCTAATGAAAAAGTTTTAGTAATAATAAGTCTTCCATTTGCATTGAATAGTTCTAAAAGAACTTTTCTGTCTGTTCCTCCAACAAATACATTAATTTCATTATTAAATGGAACTGGAC
Organism: uncultured Bacteroidota bacterium; assembly: GCA_902593075.1. GTDB lineage: Bacteria > Bacteroidota > Bacteroidia > Flavobacteriales > Flavobacteriaceae > TMED96. Next base: position 10,998 of record CACJHA010000037.1, on the reverse strand, counting down.
TTACAAAAATGGATTCTGAGTTAAAATAATTCTTTTCGAAAACACCTTGGCATTCTACTCCAGTTGTAATTTTTATATTATTTAAACCACTTTCCATTTTTATTTCAATTTCTGAATCTGTAGTTTCAAAAGTATTCCCATTGTGAGTAACAATGTACTTACCGGAACCAGATAATGAATATTTTATCGTCTTGGATGAACTTGGACTCTTACTAAATACATTTAAAGGGTTAAGATTATTAACGTTAACATTATAACATCTTTCAAAACTTTCTTTTGGTTGACCCTCAACAGTAATACAAACTTGATAATTACCTGAGATAAGATTATCCATTTCCCAAGATGAACTAATAATAGGTTGGTCGTTTTGTTCTACTCCGTTAACACTAATATTATATTTATATGTGTTGTCATTGAATCCAATTCTGATTGAATTTTGATCTTCACACTTTTCAGATTTATTGACAGTGAAGCTATTTGGAGCTAAATAGAAAATTGGGCAACCTTCAGCATCAACAATGGTGTCATATGGAGTATCTTCACAAGTGTCATAAGGATTCCAAACACCGTCATGGTCTGCATCATCAGTAGCATCACCAACACCATCACCGTCCTCATCACTTTGGTCTGGGTTTGGAACAAAAGGGCTATTGTCAAGAATATCACTTATACCGTCACCATCTGAGTCATCAGCAGCAGATGCAGGAACAGCTTGAAGTTGTATTGCAGTTGGATCATTTTCAGGAACAACTATATTGCTTTGTGTAACCACAATTGGCATAGTTGCCTCTCCGTCAGCTGTATTAATATTTATAACCTCAACCTCATAGATACCATCTTTGTTGTGATCTTGAGGGTTTTCAAAATCAGGTGGATTTATAAATGACAGATAATCATCAGAGTCTTCTGATTTACCACCACCTTTAGTTCTACTTTTAACTTCGAATAGATGTGCATCATTTCCTCCAGAAATTTGTTTTTTAATTTTCCATCTTCCTACACCACCTCTAGCAGCCTTTGGATTATAATACCTATTATGGTCTACTTTTGGACCAGCAACTTCATTTGCAACATTGAATACTAAAATATTAAAGAAGGATCTTGTAAATGAATTTGGTATGTCACCTACCATTAAAATTATACCACTTCGACTACTTATGCCTAAATTGTTTGTTGCCTCAAGGATTACTGTATGGAATGTTTTTGTTTCATAATCTAGCCCTGACACTAAATATAAACCTCTGCCTTCTAGTCTAAACATCTTAGAATCTCCTCCATCTACAATTCTAAGCTGGACATCATTTTCTAAAGGATTAGTTTCTTTGTTAGTGTCTTCAACCAAGATTTCACCTAATTTAATTTTTAAATTTGAAACATCATCATCTCTCTTATTTTCTAGTTGATTGAATGTATGGGCAAATATTTTTGGAGCTTTGAACGTACACCCATTTTTATCTACAGATGCTCCTGCAGGAGTTCCAGGACACAAATCAAGTTCATTTCTTACCCCATCTCCATCGTCATCCTTAATTAATTGAGTTAGTTCGCAACCAAATTCATCAACATTTGCTTTTTCTGGAGTATCAGGACATCTGTCAAGATCATTAATGACTCCATCTTTGTCGTCATCTAGTTGTCCTTTAGCACAACCATTAATGTCAACATCATCATCTAAGTTTGTTTTAGGACAAAAGTCGAACTCATCTGGCACACCATCCATATCTCTATCTTCACTTACTTGTTTTGGAGAACAACCATATTGATTTACAGGTGCTCCAAAAGGAGTATCTGGACATCTATCTTCCTCATTTGGCACCCCATCTAAATCTAAGTCTTTTATTTTTTGACTTTTTGAACATCCATTTGCGTCAACCGGTTCACCAATTGGTGTGTTAGGGCAAAAATCAATTTCATCTGGAACTTTATCAAAATCAGAATCTTTCTCATCTAGCCTACAACCGAAAGCATCAACTTTTACTCCTCTTTCAGTATCTGGACATAGATCATCTTCATTTGGAACTCCGTCTAAATCTGAATCCGTACTTATTATTTGATCAACTTTTACTTGAGAACATCCTGAAATGTCTACTATAGTTCCTGCTGGTGTGTCAGGACATCTATCAAGTGGATTTGGGACTCCGTCTCCATCATCATCTAGTAAGTCTTCTAATTCTTTTCTTTGTTTTTTACTACAACCTTTATCATCCACAAGAACTCCAATTGGAGTATCAGGACATTCATCGAATTCATTAAGTACTCCATCTAAATCTTGATCATCAGGATTTAATGAACATCCTTTATCATCGACCTTATCTCCAGGTGGTGTGTCAGGGCATCTATCATCTTCATTGGGGACACCATCAAAGTCTTCGTCATTATTTTTTATAGCACAACCTGTATCGTCTACGATTCTTCCCTTGGGTGTATCTGGACATAAATCATCAGCTTTGTGAACGCCGTCTCTATCTGTGTCTGATTGCTCTCTAGTACAACCATAACTGTCAACCTTTTCTCCTTTAGGGGTGCCAGGACATATATCAATTTTATTGTTTACTCCGTCATTATCATCATCTTTTTGACTAGGGGAACAACCATTTCGATCTGCTGCTTCATTACCTGGAGTAGCTGGACACTGGTCTAAGTAATCAGGAATTCCATCACGGTCATTATCAAATTGGCTTCTAGAACATCCACTTGGATCTACTTTTTCACCTGCAGGAGTTCCAGGACACTTATCAAGTTCGTCTTTAACTCCATCACCATCGGAATCTACTTTAAGTTCAACTGTTGTATTGGAGACAAGACTTGAAGTGTAGTTTCCAGCTAAATCAAAAATTGTATTATATAGTTCTACCTCAAGCATTTGTCCTTTGGATGGAGTTCCAGTGAATCCAAATTCTAAATCAACTTCGCTTTCATTTTGTTTTAAACTTTCTGGTGTTGAACTTTTTAGTGTCAAAGATCCCTGAGATGTACTTAGTTTGAAATAGTTGACATTATCCAAAGTAGCCGTTGAATTATTGGATTTATATATTTTTTCATTAAACCTTAATCTAACAACTGAATCATTAACTAGTTTTATTTTTTCAACAAATGGTGCAATGTTATCTATTGTGTAATAAATTTCCGTTTGATTTGTTCTCTCAGATTTATTGCCCTTTGTATCAATTCCTTCAACACTTGCCGTAACAGTTCCATTAAAATTGGTTGGAACATTCCATGAATAGCTCCATGTGTTATTATTACCTGCTGACATGGTTGTAGTTGATAGTCCAGAGAAAGTTAAAAGAGGTAGAGCACTTAACGGTTCATCAGATCGAGCTGTTAATGCGACGGTGTCTCCACCTTTTAAAAGTACGTTTTGTCCAGTTTTATTGTGAGTTAATACCATTACTGGTTTTTTGGTGTCTCTTAGACGTACTGAATTATTAGTTTGTGTAACTACTAAGGAATTTCCGTCAACATCAAATAGTGAGTTTGCTAATATATTTATAGTCACAGACTCTTGACCAGAAACATCTCCTGTTATTGGTAATTCTAAAAGGAAGTTTCTGGCATCGTTTTGAACAATCGAAACAGGTACAGATGCTGTAAGACTTGCTGTTCCTCCGCTTATAGATAGAGATATAGCATCTTTATTAAATCCACTTTTAACATTTGCATAACCTCCTGTTACCCATTTCCAACCACCTGCTGGCTCAGAATAATTTGCATCATTTTGATCCTGATAAAGGCCAATCCACCCACCTTCACCGGTTAATCTGTTTCCAACATTTTGAAAAATAAAGTCTTTTTCTGCCTGAGACTTTATAACAGTTAAGTATCCTTGCGTATTATTTCTCGAGGTATTTGCAGCATCCCAAGTTGATATTCCATCACTTATAAAATAACTGTGGCCTTCAAAGTCTCCAATAAATGAGTAACCATTTTCTGTTCTTTTTAGGAAGTTAAATTCTATAATATTATGGGATTTATCAAATGTTGAATTATGGTCGTTAACAATTCCCCCAGGGAAAATTTGACCTTTACTTTCATCTCCGTTTGTATTATTTGGTTCATCACCTTCAAAAATTCCAAAAGTTCCAATGTCTTTACTAAATGTCACAAGCACTTTGGAGTTTGTATTTGAAAGAAGGGTCGAAGTGCTGATTTGTGAAACACCTTTATTATATAGGGTAAAGGATGCTAAAGTAGAGGTCGCAGCATTGCCAGTTGAATCATAAACTGAGTTTCCAGGAATATTGATAGATAAAACTTCTTGTCCATTTGGAGTACCTTGTATAGGCAATCCCAAATTCACGATGTTGTTTTCCAAACTAAATGATGATGGTCTGTTAGCTGAAAGTGTTGCATTTCCACCAGTCATGGATAATTGATAATTACCGCCACTTACGGAGATAGGAGTATAGAAAACTTTAAGGACACCATTAGTGGTAGTTGAACTCCAACCTGGATATCCAATGAAATAGAAGTTCAGTCTGTTACTGCCATTATAATTAAAATCAGGATAGTTTGTTGCATTAGAAATATCAAAGCTTTGTACGCTATGAGTAAGAATAACACTACCTACTTCCGTGCTATTTAGTTTTATTCTCGCTCTTCCATTTGTTCCTCCCCATCCTTGGTCTACTGCATCAAATGTAAACTGAACTTTTGTCACGATGTAACCTGAAGGCACATTAAGATTAAAGTCATAGGTCCAAGGAGACCAACTTCCAGTATTGGTTCTTTTTGTTGGAAGGTTATAGGTGGTAAAACTAGATGTTGAAGAATTGAATTGTGTGTTTGCTCCTCCAAAAATATTCTCATTGTAAACAATTCCAACATTTGAGTTTTCTCTGTTTAATTGTGCAGATGTGATAAATGGAGCTTGGTCGTCAAGTAAATTTAAAACATAGGAACTAGTTGAGGATAATTCATTCCCCACCTTATCATAAAGAGGATTGGATGATGACCTTTTAACTATTAATTTTTCTGAACCCGAAATACTTCCCGAAGTCGAATAACCTATTAAATAACGATTTGTTCCACTAGCCGTAACAGAGGTTGGCGTTTGCGAAGCAAGAGATGCGGTACCACCTGTTAAAGAAAGAGATATATTTTGGGCAGATATAGTTCCAGTTGCAACTCTAGATACAACAGAGCTATACACAGGTTCGGTAAACGTGACGGCAAAGGTTCCATTTGATAACAATTCTAGGTTATCAATAGAAGGTGGGCTTCTATCAATGTAGATTATAAGTGTGTCTGTGCCAACGTAAGTTCTACCAAGTGAACTTACACCTGCCACTCTAGCTGTGATGGATGAAACAGTGGTTGTAACCACATTAGTACTCATTGTATAACTCCAAGTTGATGAAGAAACTCTTGTCATTGCTGTATTTGAAACTACTGCGGTTGTATATCCACCATCAAATCCATGACTAATTGTTATGGTGGGTACAGTTGGCGAAGATGACATCGATGCTGAGAACTGTGCAAAAATGGTAAAGGTCTCTGATCCATTTGCTGTGTTAGTCCTTGCTGGTGGCAAGTTATGTGTTAATGAAACAGATGGACTTGGACATGTTCCCCATATTGGCGTGTTATCATTACTTAGAGGAGATTGTGATTTAAAATTATCTGGCAGAGAAGAAATATTTGGAACGCACCATCCCGATAGGTCTTGGTTGAAAGCACTAGCTGTTCTAAACATTTTTGTCATGTTAGTAGCTTTAGAGGTATTCCATCTTCCAATATCTTGGTTGAAAGCAGTAGCGCTATTAAACATGTAAGAGAAATTTGTAACATTGGAAGTATCCCAGTTTCCAATATCCTTGTTAAAGCCTGCATTTAATCTAAACATAGAATACATGTTGGTTACTTTGGAAGTATTCCAATTTCCGATGTCTTGATTAAAGGCGTCGGCGTTGTTAAACATTCCCTCCATTCTAGTCACATTAGAAGTATCCCAGCCTCCAATATCTTGGTTAAATGAACTTGCGTCTTGGAACATAGATCTCATATCGGTAACACTTGATGTATTGAAGTTTCCAACTAATCCGTTAAACATAACAGCACCTCTAAACATATTTGCCATATTGGTCACATTTTGTGTGTTCCATGTAGAAATATCTAATGTCGGATCATGAAAAGTAGTGGCATTTCTAAACATATCTTTCATGTTGGTGACAGAGGAGACATCCCATTTATCAAAAGGGGCATTAAAGCTAGTTGCACCGTAAAACATTCCTTCCATGTTGGTTACAGAAGCAGTTTTGGATCCCCAATTAAGGTTGTTGTTAAATGCCTTAGCATCTTGGAACATATAGTACATGTTAGTAACCTTGGATACATCCCAGCCATTAAGTTTTCCATTAAATGAATGAGCGGATCTAAACATCTCATTTGTAGCTGAAACATTAGAGGTGTCCCAATTACTTAATTGTCCTGTAAAGGACGCAGCAAAAGAGAACATATACGACATATCATTTACACTTGAGGTATCCCAGTAAGATAACACATCGGAGGAAGTAGTTGATGTTCCAGTAAAGGAAGAACTCTGGAACATTTTCTGCATATTTACAACATTGGAGGTGTCCCAAGAGCTCATATCTCCATTGAATGTGGTTTTGTCTTTAAATAAAAGACTCATGTTAGTTACCTTCGAAGTACATACGCACGAAACATCGCTTCCATTTGTTACTCTCGTTCTTAGTGCCTGCTCGTCAACAACAATGTATTGTTTACCATTTATCACTGCTGTATCAGAAACGTTAGCCGTAGGGCATTTTACGGTCACTCCGTTTTGGTCTAAATAAATATTTGCCATTTTAAATGTTACCGAAGCATTTGTAGACTGAGGGGAGCGACCAAATGTGTCAGATGCATTAAAAGAGATATTGATTGGTTTTCCACCAAATTCTTGGAAAAACACCGGGCTAGGACTTGAATAAATTTGTTGTACAATTCCATTTGCATTAAAAACAGGTAGGGTGCTGGAAACGGTAAAATTAAATACCCAAGTGTTAGAGGCTACATTTAAAATAGAACCAGGTATGTTTCTTTTATAAATACTTTGTTTAGCGGTTGTTGTAGAGGCTTCACTGGAAACGTATTCCACATTCATAGTTGGAGTGGATAATAATGATCTTGAAAACTCCGCCGTCAATGATACTGTCTCACCAGGCTCTACAATAGTGTCATTAAGATCAGAAAACGTAAATTCTAGTCTTAACGCATACTGTCCTGTTCCCATGTTTCTTATCACATTACTTCCATAAGTAGAGCTTGTAATCGCAGAGAAGGATGAAGGAACTTCATATATTCCCCATCCAGTATAGCCTCCGGACTTATATATAACCGGTCCATCATAAATATCTGCATATTGGAGATGAGTAAGGTCTTCTGGTTTTACTCCTTGGCTTGAAAACTCTCTGTTGTCGATATAAAGCCTACTTCTTCCCGGGCCATAGCTGTTTTGAACAAAATAGGTCCATTCTACGGATCCTGGAGTAGTATATCCTTTTTTCTTTTTCTCTTGGGTAACCGAAACAGTGAAGGCAGGAGGGGCTACTAAATTTACACTTAGATATCTATTTGCCTGTACTTGGTCTCCACCACTATATATTGTTGTTGTACTTAAACCGGTAGATGAGGAGTTTGTTCCTGAGTAAGCAGGACCAATTCTAAGCTCTTCGTTTCCTGATGGTATACCAACTGGTGAGCAACCAAACATAAATGATTTGTTGTCATATGAGACTTGGAAGTTTAGTGGATTGGAGCTGGTAAGTGAAACGGCGTTATCAGGGTCATAGATTCTTACAAATACATCGGAGGCTTGTAAGGACTGCGTTCCTGTTCCACTGTAAAGTGGATGAGCAAATGTTAAGGACCCAATTGAACTTTGTTGTAAAAACACAAAATCAACGAGATCCATTTCATTATTTCCTCTAAGAAAAGGAAATCCATTATTTACATTACCAGAGATTATCCATGTATTGTCAAAATCCCAACCTACAAATGTGTCTTTGGATTTAAGCTGCTGGGTTGTTTTTCCTGTGGTATGTGTAACTACCTGAGAGGCACCGTTAATATAACGTGTGAGAGTTGACGAATTAGTTAAGCTCGCATTATAATAATTATTCAAATCATAGCTATTGAGACCGAAACTTGTTGGCGAAAAACTAGCGTACATTCCATTACTAGTGGACGACACTACAGAGGACGTAAAGCTGTTTGAAACAGTTGCAAAACTGACGCCCATGAAACCACCTGCCATCATATATCCACTTACATTTCCAATGCTGTAACAATTGGAAATAAAAACATTGCTATTTGCGGTTGTTCCAACAACACCACCAACACTGGATAAACCTGAAACATTTCCATTGAAATAGCTTCTTTTAAGAATGGTGTTGTTTTGCATTTTACCTATAATACCTCCCGCATTTCTACCTACACTTTGACTTGAAGGATTTGCGATAGAAGGATTAAATATGGCGGAGACTTTTCCTGAATAGGCCAAATATTCATGAATTCCTGTTGAACTGGTTCTTCCAATAACCCCTCCCACAGTCACACTACCTGTAACACTACTTTCAACAATAGTTATACTTGAAATTGTAGAATTGTTAGTTACATCCCCAGCAAGAACAGCAACTCTGTTGTTTCCTATAATGCTTGCATCAAACAATCTAACATTTATAATTTGACCATTAGAAACAACCCCAAACAAACCAATTTCACTTGAAGAACCTCTGTTGATATGTAAATCATCAATCCAAAATCCCTGCCCATCGTATCTACCTGTAAAGGCATTATTTGTATTTCCAATAGGTTTAAAACCGTCACCGTTGTTAAAATTAATTGATGGATCGGCATTGATATTTGCAATCTGCTTGTATTTCAACCCCCATCTGTTTCTATCTTGAGATATCCATCTTAGTTCACCTAGAGTACTAATTAGATAAGGATTGGAATTGGTTCCCGCACCTGTTGGGGTGCTTATACCTGTTGGACAGGTTCCCCACCTTGGGAAAAAGTTTGTGTTACTAGCTAGCGCTGAACTGGTAGCAAAATTTGAAGGCGTTGAAGAAATACCGGTGACACACCAATTGGAAAGATTCTGATTGAATAACAAGGCAAGTCTAAACATACTTCCCATATTGGTTACACTAGAAACATCCCAATTACCAATAGGCTGCTTAAACCCTCTGGCGGAGATAAACATATTAACCATGTTTGTTACTTTGCTAGTGTTCCAGTTTCCGATTGGCTGGTCAAAGGCCCATGCTCCACTAAACATTTCTTGCATGTTTGTTACATTAGATGTGTTCCAGTTTCCGATTTGCCCATTAAATGATCTAGCTTCTTTAAACATTCCTTGCATATTTGTTACATTGGAAACATTCCAATTACCTATGTTTTGGTTAAATGAAGTTGCTCCTGTAAACATACCCGCCATATTAGTTGTGCTAGAAACATTCCAATTACCAATTGGTTGGTTAAAACTATTTGCAGCTACAAACATATCGTTCATATGATGAACTCCAGATACATTCCAGTTTCCAATATTTTGGTTGAAATTTGTTGCTTCTTTGAACATACTAGACATATTAGATACTTTTGAAACATTCCAACCTCCAATATTTTGATTAAAAGAAGTGGCTCCTTTAAACATGTGATTCATGTCCTCTACATTTGAAACATCCCAATTGCCAATATTTGGGTTTATGTTTGCACCTTCAAACATATTCCTCGTAGTTGTTACATTTGAAGTGTCCCAAAAACTTATGTTAGGATTATTATTTTGTAACCACGTTGAGCTACCGTTAATGGCATTGGGGTTTTTGAATAATTCACTCATATCGGTCACCAGGGATGTACAATAATTATATACATTATCTATCAAAACTCTTGCCCTAATCAAATCATTATCAACAACAAGATATTCCACACCATTTATAGTTTGTCGGTCGCCTCGAGAAAGACCCTCACATTTACAAGTGCCGTTTTCGAAATATATACGGGGTGCTGCGACACTTACATTGGTTGAATCATTGGTGGTGTTTCCATCCGAGTCATCTCCATCATCGGAAGTATCAAATACTGATCCGCCACAAACTGGGTATGCAGTTACATTCAGTGAATTTTTAAGAGTACCACTAACTGCGTCAGAAATGGTAATTGTATGGGTATGAGTAAAGGCAGCTTGCCCTCCTGGAATAATAAATCCATCCGACCGATTATTTTGCGAGGGGACATAATTTGATTGGTTACTCACACTATAAGCTCCTTGGGCTGGAGTTATAAAAGAATTACGTGGTGCAAAAGCAGACAGGAAATCAAGCCCAGTTATTGTGGAATTACCAGAATTAGTGACTGTAATATTATATCTAATTGCCTCCCCTACGCTAAGTGTACCATCAGAGTTTAAATCAACACTTGTGAATGTTTGAGAAACATCTAAACCATAAGATGGGGTAATGGTAGAACAACTATTGGTAATAGATAGTGCATTTTGGATATTTGCAATTGAATTTCCTTGGAAGTTGTTTACATCTCTCCAGCTAAAACCATTTAAGCGATAACTACCAACCGGATGGGTAACTGAGCTTAATGTGGTTGACGCTGCAAAGGTTCCATCTTGAGCTGTTCCGTTTATTAGTAACCAAGGTCCAAGATTTGCATAAACATTGTTGCTGTTTACAAAACCTGTTCGGTTAGCACTAATCCAATTTAAATTTACTCCGGTAGTATCGGTGGCTCTTACTGATACCGTCACTATGGTGTTGCTTGATACTCCTGTAACGTTTGGGGAAACGACAACATTTGAAAGGTGAGGTCCAATAAAATCATTGTTGGAGGTATTTGTTACAGTCAGTGCATTTTGGATATTTGCAATTGAATTTCCTTGGAAGTTGTTTACATCTCTCCAGCTAAAACCATTTAAGCGATAACTGCCAGCTGGATGGGTAACTGAGCTTAAAGTGGTTGACGCTGCAAAGGTTCCATCTT
>CACJHA010000036.1 GCA_902593075.1 uncultured Bacteroidota bacterium | reverse complement strand
GAATTTCCAATTTTTCACTTATAATCAAAGCATCATTACTGTCTTCTAGCCAAGGACATTCATTAGAAATGGTAACAGATTCATCATGCCAATTTTTCATGAAAATTCCAATAACATGATATCCCTGTTTTTTTAGAATCAGAGCTGCAACACTTGAATCAACTCCCCCAGAAAGAGCTACAACCACTTTTTTACCCATTTTTGATATAAGCTTATCTTTTGTTATTTAAACGTTTTTGCTTTTCAGCCTGCTCCATCGCCTTTTGAAGTCTGGCGCTAAATCCTGATGCTTTTCTTGGTTTCTTTTTATTTTCTTCTATTTGAAGTAAAATTTTACTTTCATTAACAACAAAGTTTTTTATAATAACCATCAAAAGAATGGTCAACAAATTAGAAACAAAATAATACAAACTCAGCCCACTTGAGTAATTGTTAAAGAAAAAAAGCATCATCAAGGGCATTAAATACATAATGAACTTCATATTTGGCATTCCGGGCTGTGGAGGTGGCTGTTGTTGACCCATTGTCATCATCGTATAAATAAAAATTGCTATAGATGCTAAAATTGGAAACAAACTAATATGATCTCCATAAAAAGGTATGTTAAAAGGTAATTCTAAAACAGAATCATACGAAGACAAGTCATCAGCCCATAAAAAGCTTTTTTGTCTTAACGCGAATGCAACCGGAAAAAAACTAAATAACGCATAAAATACTGGTAACTGAACTAATGCTGGAAGACAACCTGACATTGGATTTGCGCCAGCTCGCGAATAAAGAGACATTGTTTCTTGTTGTCTTTTAACAGCATCTTTAGAAAATTTTTTATTTATCTCGTCTATCTCTGGCCTTAATATTTTCATCTTGACTTGAGAAACATACGACCGATATGTTACAGGCGACATTGCTAAACGTACAATAATAGTCATAATGATTATTGAAATACCAAACGGCATGAAAGAGCTAATAAAATTGAATAGAGGGATAAAAATGTATTTATTAATCCAACCGAAAATACCCCAGCCATAATTTACACTTTTCTCAATACCTATATTGTAATTCGAAAGCGTAGAATACTGGGAAGGCCCAAAGTACCATTTAAATTTAAAATTAAAATCTCCACTGCTATTAAGTGGAATAACAGAACTATAAAACTTCGTATATTTTTCTTTTTTATTCTCTGACTTAACTAGATTTTCAGATTTGAGAAATACATTATTAATTTTTTTATCTGGAATTAAAATCGAATTAAAAAAATGTTGTTTGTAACTTATCCACTTTATTTCGTCAACTTTCTCTTCATCGATTCCAGTAATACTAAGCTCGTTTACTTTATCATTTTCGTATCCATAAGTAAGTTCAGTGTATCTGTTTTCGTACTCCACACTTTTAGAGTTTCTAAATGATTTTAAATTCCATTCAAGTCTATTTTGCTCAGAGACATCAACAAGATTCTGTAAATTTGATGAAGTTATAGAGTAATTTAACAGGTAAGAATCAGGTAACAAGGAGTATTGAAATTCTATCCATCTATCTTGGCTGAAAAAAGCTCGCACAACTAATTGGTCTTTTTTAGATTTGTTTTTATTTATTTCAAAATTCAGTCTAGATGTATTAATCATTCTTCCATCTTTTAGCTTAAAAATTAAATCTGTAGATTGATTGTTGTCTACTAAATTGAGAGGCTCTTTTAAGTAATTATCAAATTTTTTGAGATTAGCTTTAGTGATTTGTCCACCCTTGCTAGAAATGACTATTTTAATCAAATTATTTTCTATTTGATAAAACTCCTCCACTTTTTCATTTGAATAGTTTAAATTTTCAAGACCAAGTGATTCTTTATTGGTTTCTTTAGAATTTTGACTTGGCAACTTCTTTTCAGATTCATTTAGACTTTCACTTTCTGATTTAACCTTAGCTTGATTATTTAAATTTTGTTCTTGTTGACGCATAAGCATCCAAGTCATAATTAGGGCAATTAAAACAAACCCTATTAGTTGATATGGATCTAGTTTTTTTTCTTCCATACTAATTATTATTATTTTTTAAATTTTCAATTGATGAATTTATAAAACTTTTAAATAATGGATGAGGCTCTAATACAGTGCTAGAATATTCAGGATGAAATTGCACCCCTATAAACCAAGGATGTTCTTTGTGCTCAATGATCTCAACTAAATTTGTTTCTGGATTAATTCCAGATGGAATAAGATCTCCTTTGTTAAGTTGGTCCAAGTATTTATTATTTAATTCATATCTGTGTCTGTGCCTTTCTGAAATTACTTTTTTATTATATATTTTTTCTGTTTTAGAATTTTTCAGTAATTGGCAATCCCACGCACCAAGTCTCATTGTACCTCCTTTATTTACGATACTTTTTTGATTTTCCATAAGAGAAATAATAGGATTTTTACAATCTTCTTTCATTTCAGTTGAATTAACGTCTTCTAATTTTAAAACATTTCTAGCATATTCAATTACAGCCATTTGCATTCCTAAACAAATACCTAAAAATGGGACATGATTTTCTCTAGAGTATTTAATAGCTTTAATTTTACCCTCTATTCCTCTTTCACCAAATCCTGGAGCTACAATAATACCATTTAAATTGATTAATAATTCATTTAGATTACTATCATCAATTGATTCAGAATGAATTGTTATTATATTTACTTTCACTTCATTAGCTACTCCAGCATGTGTCAAGGATTCAAGGATAGATTTATAAGAATCTTGGAGTTCAACATACTTTCCAACAAGACCTATATTGACGGTTTTATCAGAATTTTTTAATTTATCAAGAAACACTTTCCACCTATCCATCTTACTGGATTTAATAGTAGACAATCCAAGTTTTTTGAGAACTACCTTATCTAAGCGCTCTTTTTGCATCAAAATTGGAACATCATAAATCGTTTCTGCATCAATTGATTCAATAACTGCTTCATTTTGTACATTGCAAAATAAAGCTATCTTATTTTTTATTGCATTAGATAGTTTATGCTCTGTTCTGCACACAATTATATCAGCATTTACTCCACTTTCCATTAAAGTTTTCACAGAATGTTGAGTAGGTTTAGTTTTCAATTCAGCAGCTGCAGATAAATAAGGAATTAAGGTTAAATGTATTACCAATGAGTTTTCTTCACCCAATTCCCATTTTAATTGACGGACCGCTTCTATATAGGGCAAAGACTCTATATCGCCAACAGTACCTCCAATTTCAGTTATTATTATGTCAAAGTTTTTATTCCTTCCTAAAGACAAAATTCTATCTTTAATTTCATTTGTTATGTGAGGAATAACTTGAACAGTTTTGCCAAGAAAATCCCCTTTTCTCTCCTTTTCAATAACGTTTTGATATATTCTTCCAGTTGTTACATTATTTGCCTGAGATGTTTTTACATTTAAAAATCTTTCATAGTGACCAAGGTCGAGATCTGTTTCTGCCCCATCGTCAGTAACAAAACATTCTCCATGCTCGTAAGGATTTAACGTTCCAGGATCAATATTTAAGTATGGGTCTAACTTTTGAATCGTAATTCTGTAGTTTTGAGCCTGCAAAAGTTTTGCTAAAGAAGCTGCAATAATACCCTTACCTAAAGAGGAGCTTACACCACCAGTTACAAATATATATTTAGTTTTTTGAGACATCCGGATAATAAAAAAAATTCCGGACTCAAAATTACAAAAACTATTTGTGAAAAATTAAAAACAGGAAATTATTTCTTTATTTCTATGATATCATAGTCTTTGTTTTGAAGAATATAAAATCCAAAATTAGAATAACCCCCGCCCTCATCAGGCAAGTATTTGAATTTATTTTCAATATAATTTGTTTCTTCTATTTTGTCACTATGAATTTTATTTTGATAAGCCAGCCTTAGTATCACATCCATGGTAACATCAAAAGCACGATAACTTTCTTTAGATGGATAATCACCATACTTTTTTAAAAATGTGTCTTTAAATTTTTGTCTTTCATTTGTTTCCCTTGGAAAATTATCATTTAGATAGGTGAATTTTATATTACCTAGGTGTTTTCTAGAAATATTTACATTATCATAAATTGCTGTCCTTAGACTTGAAAAAAGTTGAACATCTCTTTCTTTTCCAACCTGTGAATTCAATAGTGATGTTACATTTGCTACCAGACCTAAGTTTTGTGATTCAAAAATGACTTGATTTTTAAGTGAGTCTACAAGAAGAGAGTCTATTAACTCAGGTATTACAAATCCACCTTTTTCTGATTCTACAAAATGAGACTTTGAAGACAATTTTTTAAATTCATTAGCAATTTTAAAATTTATACTGTCTGTAATAATAACTAAGTTTTGGGTTGAATCAATTTCATTTTTAATATAATTCATCATTACTTTTCTTAACCTTTTAAGGCGGCTAACAGATTGAAATACATTTTTATGTCCATCTATTTCCTTTGTGGAGAGTGGAGAAACAATAGGTATATCCGATATTTGACTGTTTTTTGAAAAAAATTCAAGATTTTTTGGTATCAAGGGCCCTATAATGGCGTTAATTCCCTTCCATTCAATTGAAGAAATTATTTCATTGATTACGCTTAAATCATTTTGTGTATCAATAACCTTAATTTTTGTTTTAATTCCAAGTGAATCGCAGAAGTCCTTTGCCATCTCCATACCAAAATAGAAGTCAGTGGAAATTGTGTGCAAATTTCTTTTAGAGAGCTTAATATTAGTTTTTTCTACCGAATCAAATTCTATTTCCCTGATTTTAAATGGTAAAAAACAAACCAATTGTAAATAGTTATTTGAAAAAAAAGAGTCCTTAAGGGAAATTCTCTCAGATAGTAATCCGTTTTTTATATCAAAATTACCCATAAACTGATTTGGAATTTTCAATATCATCTCTGCTTGGGGCTCCATGGCAATTAAACCTGGGTTATATGCAACTAAACTATCTCTTGAAATTCCAATTTTTTGACTTATTTGATATGAATTTTCATCCGACTTAACTTGATAGTAATTCAATTCATTTTCAAAATCATTAACTATAGTATCTTTTCCTGTAGGCAACAATATTTGTTGGCCTACTTTTAATCCACTTACAATTTCAGGATTAATTTTTTCTAAATCACTTATTTTAAGTCCGTATTCGTAGGCTAATCTCCACTTGGTCTCTTTTGGTCTTACAATATGTTTTTTATAAATAACCAACTCAGGTAAAGCCTCTACAACAGGTTTGTTTTTGAAAAATGGTATTTGTAATTTCATTTTTCTTTTTAAACCAATCTTATCAATTAACGGATTGTACTCTTTGATAGTTTCAATTGAAATATTATAAATTTTGGATAAAGAATATAAAGTCTCTTTTTTCTTTACTTTATGTACAATAAACCTATCCGGAGTACTTTGAGAGAATGTAAGAAATCCTAATATCAAAAAAAAGAAAAAAAATAATTTTGGTTTCATACTACTCCCATTCTATTGTAGATGGTGGTTTAGAACTAATGTCATAAACAACCCTATTAACACCTACAACGTTATTAATTATTTTGTTTGAAACTTTTTGAAGAAATTCATAAGGCAAATTGATCCAATCAGCAGTCATACCATCAGTTGAGCTAACTGCTCTCAATACAACACATTTTTCATATGTTCTTTCATCACCCATAACTCCAACACTCTGAACAGGTAATAAAATTGCACCAGCTTGCCAAATTTTATTATACAGTCCATCTTTTTTCAAGCTATTTATAAAAATTGAATCTACCTCTTGTAATAAACTTACCTTTTCAGGAGTTACATCTCCTAATATTCTTATACCAAGTCCTGGACCAGGAAAAGGATGACGACTCAAAATAGCATCATTTATTTTTAAAGTTTTACCAACTCTTCTCACTTCATCTTTAAATAGCATCCTAAGTGGTTCTATAATTTTTAATTTCATGTAATCAGGTAGGCCGCCAACATTATGATGTGATTTTATTGTGGCTGATGGACCTTTTACTGATTGTGATTCTATTACATCTGGATATATAGTTCCTTGGGCTAGCCATTTTGCATTTTTGATTTTTTTGGCTTCTTCATCGAAAACATGGATGAAGGTATTGCCAATAATCTTTCTCTTTTCTTCTGGATCGGTAACATCTTTTAAATTATCTAAAAATTGTTTTGACTTGTCAACACCTATAATATTCAGTCCCATATTTTCATACTGACTCAAAACACTTTCAAACTCGCCTTTTCTTAAAAGACCATTATTAACAAAAATACATATCAGATCATCCTTAATAGCTTTATTAATTAGAATTGCAGCAACCGAAGAATCAACACCTCCTGACAATCCCAAAATAACTTTATCATTTTTTATCTTCTCCTTAATTTTTTGAACTGTCATTTTAACGAATGAATCTGGAGTCCATGTTTGTTTTATTTTAGATATTTTAACTAAGAAATTTTCTAAAAGCTTAATTCCAAGAGTGGTGTGATAAACCTCAGGATGAAATTGAATAGCGAAAGTGTTTTCAGACTTAAATTTAAAAGCAGCATTTTTTACGTCCTCAGTACTAGCCAACTTTTCAGAATTTGAAGGTAATTTATTTATTGTATCTGCATGACTCATCCAAACTTGAGAGTTATTTTTAAAACCATCCAACAAATTATTATTATCATGAATTATTAATTTTGCTCTTCCGTATTCTCTGCTGGAGGATCTTCCTACATCACCACCAAAGGAGTCAGCTAAAAATTGTGCTCCATAGCAGATCCCCAGGATAGGGACATTTCCCTTAATTTTTGTAATGTCAATTTTAGGAGCATTTTTAGAATGCACAGAAAAAGGTGAACCCGATAAAATTACAGCACTATATTCTATTATGTTTTTTGGGAGATTGTCAAAACTATATATTTCGCAATAAATATTTAGTTCTCTAACTCTTCTAGCAATTAATTGGGTGTATTGGGATCCGAAATCAATTATTAAGACCTTGTATTCCATTCTCAAAAATACAATTAATCTTTCTTCAAAGTAGAGTTTGATTAATTAAATTATTTTATATCGAGAACTAAAATTTTTTTTTCAAATAAATCAATGTTATTAAATAAACTTTTAAAAAAAGTATCTCCGTAACGAAGGTAAATGTCAATAAAATTTAATTTTCTTTCTTGAAAAATATCGTCAGGATAAATCTCATTGTACAAATTATTTAAATCATTTTCGATTAAACTCATTTTTCTTCTTTGGGCTTTCAATAGCCTTTTTTCTAATTTATCAATACCATTAAATTGTTTTTTCTTTTGAGCATTTACTGATCCCAAAAACGAAGAATCAGTTTTTGCAACTATGCTATCCAAGAGTTTAAATTGATTTTTTAAAGCAATTTTCAAGTAATCTAAGTTTATATCAACATCACTGTGCTTTTTAATATTTAGATTGATAAATTCATTTTTTTTAAGAAAAAATTCATTCTCATTTATTAAATATTTATTGATTTTTTTTCTCATTTTTGGAGTTATAAGCAAAACAGAGGCACGAGGATTTATAATTGGAAATACAATACTATGATAGTCAAAAAAACCTTTTAGCTGTAACCAGTAAGACATTTCACTGGGCCCTCCAATGTAGCATAGATTTGGGAGGATTACTTCTTGATATAGGGGCCGCATTAAAACATTTGGAGAAAAGTTTTCTGGATTTTTATTTAGCTCTTTTAACATTTCTTTTTCGGAAAGCTTTTTATGGGAAAGAATGTATTTTGAGTCTTTTATGATAATTCTTTCTCTTGAATTAACATCTAAATGAAATAAATTAATTTCTCTTGGATTAACTTGAGGTGTATATTTTTCTGAGTAAACCTCTTTAATACTCTTTATAGTTTTATTTACAAACTTTTCACAAGTATTATTAATCAACTCATCTTCCATGTAGGAAGCAAACATTTTTTTAAGATTGCGAGAATCTGGATCAATTATGATAAGCCCTTTATCTCCAAATAATTGATGGATTAGACTTCTAGTTGCACTAGCTAATGTGGATTTATCTTTGTAGGCAGATGTGATGATTTTTTTAATTCTTTTAGCTAAGTTATTTGTGTGGAAAAACTTAAATATTTCATCTAAAAAAGCACTAAAATCATCTAATTTCATTCTACCAACGGAGCCTTTAGATTTTGTCAAATAATTTATTTTTTTATCTCTAAAATAAACCTCGGATATTTCCTCAAAATCGTGATCCTCAGATGCTAACCAAAAAACAGGAAGAAAATTATTTTTAGGATATTTTTTTTTCAGTTCTAAACACAAATTTATAATACTAATTATTTTGTATATAAAAAATATCGGGCCAGTTAAAATATTAAGCTGGTGTCCGGTAGTTATCGTAAAAGTTGACTCTTTTGACAAAAGATTAATATTGTTTAAAACTTTTTTATCTTCTATATCTGAGTATTGAGACATAAGCTCCTTTACCAAAATATTTCTTTTTAACAGAGGGAAACTTTTCTTCATATCTAACTGTTTCTTAAAGTTTTTAATATCAAAACTTAAATTATAAAAGTCTTTTAAAGTTTTATTCTCATTTAAAAAATCAAATACAAAATCTGAATAAACTTTGGTCTTCTTTAAATCAATTTGTTTTTTCAATTTTTTTAAATATAATTTAAGTGTAAATTAATAAAGTATTAATTAAATTTTGTTTTAACTACTTACTGGTTCCCCAAATAAGTCAAACTCCAAAACTTTCATAACTTTAATATTACAAAAATCCCCCCTTCTTAGATAAAATTTTGATGCATCTACCAAAATTTCATTATCAACATCTGGAGAATCAATCTCAGTTCTGCAAATAAAATTTTTACCTTCAACCCTATCTACTATGCATTTAAAAATTTTATCAATTTTTTTGTAATTCATCTGTAAGGATATTTCTGCCTGTTGAGACATAATTTCCCCGGCTCTTTTTTCTTTTTCTGCCTCAGATACATCATCAATTAAACCAAAAGCACCTGTATTTTCTTCATGAGAATAAGTAAAACAACCTAAACGCTCGAATCTAGTTTCTTGAAGCCAATCTTTTAATTCTATAAAATCTTCTTCTTTTTCTCCAGGAAATCCAACCATTACAGTAGTTCTCAATGCAATTCCTGGCACTTTATGTCTTATTTTTTTTATTAAATCATTAATTTTTTCTTTACTACCCCCTCTTTTCATTGACTTCAAAATATGATTTGATATGTGTTGAATAGGCATATCTAGGTATTTACAAATTTTTTTCTCTTTTGACATAACATCTAAAATTTCCTCTGGAAAACCAGTAGGGAAAGCATAATGAAGTCTAATCCATTCTATTCCATCCACTTCACATAATTTAGACAAAAGAACATCAAGCATTCGTTTTTTGTAAATATCAATTCCATAATAAGTTAAGTCTTGTGCAATTAAAATTATTTCTTTAACTCCATTTTTAGCTAAGTTTTTAGCCTCAAAAATTAACTCTTCGATAGTTTTTGATTTATGATTTCCTCTCATTAAAGGAATTGCACAAAAAGAACAAGGTCTGTCACATCCTTCAGAAATTTTTAAATAGCTATAATGCCTAGGTGTAATTGTCTGCCTTTCTCCAAGCAAACTATATCTGTAGTCAACCTCAAGTCTTTCTAATAATTGAGGTAAATCATTAGTTCCAAAATATTGATCCACCTCTGGAATATTTTTTATCAAGTCTTCTTTATACCTTTCACTTAAACAGCCTGTTACAAATACTTTATCTATTTCACCAATTTGTTTTCTCCTCACATTTTTTAAAATTGTATTTATAGATTCTTCTTTAGCTCTTTCAATAAAGCCACATGTATTAATAACTACAATGTTTCCATCTTTCTCACTAGATACGTCTTTTCCACCATTTTTGAGATGACTAATTAAAACTTCAGAATCATAAATATTTTTTGAACATCCTAAGGTTATTACGTTAATTTTATTTTTTATCGCTTTAGTCCTCATTTAGATTAAATATGTTTTGTAAAAAACTTAATGTTGATTCCTGAACTTTAACGTAATTTTTATTTACAAGATTGTAAGCTATTTCGTGTCCCCCAGCATCTTCAAATGCAATTTCTAGCTTTAAAGAATCTTCTGTTCCTAATTGTTTAAACATCCTTCTCATAGCATCCACGGATACAACATTATCCTGTTCTATTTCATTTTTATAGTAAAATCCAGAAAAAGTTGGTACTTTAATTTTTCTAAATATTTTTTCATTCATTGCTGTTTCTAACAACATTTGCATTTCTATAGGAGCCTCAAGGCGATACTTAGTGGTCCAAAACTTTTCTTTATCTTTCCAAGTATCTGTAATGTAATGATACTTGCCCCCTTCAATAAGTCTAACTATATATAGACCCCAAGGTAAAGTAGCTACAAAATCAAGTGGATGGGTAATTCTTATATTTGGTGCATACATTACTAGGGCAGCAACTTCAGGGTGATTTGCAGCTAGTGTAAGCGCAGCAGTACAACCAGTTGAAGTACACATTAAAATGACCTTCTCACCAATTGTTTTGCCAAGGGCTAAAGCCTCACGGGCACTATCTAAGTATTTTTCTCCTGTATATTCAATTAAAGGCTCATTAGAATTTAATCCATGTGCGAAAAGTCTAGGTAAATAAATATTCGAATTTAATTTTTTAGCAATATTTATGTGAACTGGAAATCCATCTTGTGAAGAACCTGAAAATCCATGAAGATAAACTACACTTATATCGGTTTTTTTTGGGACTGAATCATAAAATATAATTCTAGATTGGTTTCCTTCTTTAATATTATTAAATTTTGATTCTTTCTCATCAATCCATGACTTAACTTCATTAATATTTAACTCAATTTTAGGTAAGTCTTTAAAAATTACTGGTTTTTCAATTTTGGGACCAGCAACAAAAATGAGAATAGAAAAACTAATAATTAGAAATACCTTTTTCATTTAATTGAAAAATGAATTAATAAAGTTTTTGCTGTCAAATATTTTCATATCATCAATACCCTCTCCTATTCCAATGTATTTAATTGGAATTTGAAATTGATCACAAATTCCAATTACAACCCCTCCTTTAGCAGTTCCATCTAACTTTGTAATAGCTAATGAATTTACGCTAGTAGACTCAATAAATTTTTTTGCTTGTTCAAAAGCGTTTTGTCCTGTTGAGCCGTCTAAAACTAGCAAAATTTCATGAGGTGCCTCAGGAATGACTTTGCTCATAACCCTTTTTATTTTTGACAGTTCATTCATTAAATTCACTTTATTATGCAATCTTCCCGCAGTATCAATTAAAACTATGTCAGCTTTTTTTGAAATAGAAGAATTTAGCGTATCGTGTACTACAGATGCAGGATCACTTCCCATTTGTTGTTTAACAATATCTACCTTTGCTCTTTTAGCCCAAACTTCCAATTGATCAATAGCTCCAGCCCTAAAAGTGTCAGCAGCGCCTATTATGACTGATTTACCTGCATTTCTAAATTTATTAGCCAATTTCCCTATTGTTGTGGTTTTCCCAACTCCGTTTACTCCAACTATCATAATTACATAAGGAACTTCGTTTGAAATTTCAACTTCCTTGAAATCATCATTAGAAACGTCTAGAATTTTTGTGATTTCATCTTTTAAAATTTTGTTTAAATCATCCGTGTTGATGTATTTATCTATAGCAACCCTTTCTTCAAGATTGTCAATTATCTTAATTGTAGTTGAAACTCCAACATCAGCGCCAATAAAAATTTCTTCCAGTTCATCGAGAAAACTTGCGTCTACTTTTGATTTACCTGCAATTGATTTTTTTATTTTTGAAAAAAAAGACTTTTTAGACTTATCAAGCCCCTTATCAATTTTTTTCTCACTTTGACTTGAAAATAGCTTTTTAAAGAAGTTCATTGAGCGTAAAACTTCTTGTAAAATTAAGCTTAATAATTATAAGTAAAAAGGATTATTTTTTCTTAAACCACTCATTGGCCATATCCGGAGGAATAATACTTTCAGAAAAAGTATAGGAATTGGACCCATCTTTCTTGGTCATTTTTATGACTTTAGTAAGTTTTTTTGAGCCCGTTTGTAATGATGCTACTGCTTTTTTTGCCATGTCTATTTA
>CACJHA010000035.1 GCA_902593075.1 uncultured Bacteroidota bacterium | reverse complement strand
AGTTTTTTCTTATGGATGCACTTTCAGCGTCCCCAAAGAAGTCGAGGCAAAATATAGTGAAATACCAGAAAAAGTTGACTTTAATTATCATGTTAAACCGATACTTTCTGATAGATGCTACTCTTGCCATGGTCCTGACGAAAAATCTAGAAAAGCTGGTCTAAGACTTGATCAAGAAAAAATAGCATTTATGAAGCTTTCAAGCGGTAAAACAGCTATAAATCCTGGTAGTATTAGTGGTAGTGAAATGGCTCATAGAATTTTATCAAAAGATCCAGATGAAGTTATGCCTACTCCTGAATCTAACTTGAGTTTAACAAATACCGAAAAAGCTATCCTTTTAAAATGGATTGAGCAAGGAGCCGAATGGAAAGAACATTGGTCTTTTTTACCTGTTAAACAGGTTTCAAAACTATCTATAAACTCAACTGAAAAAAATATAAAAAACCCAATCGATTATTTTGTTTCAAAAAAACTCCAAACAGAAGGATTGGAGTTTTCCTCTATTTCCTCTAAAGAAAAACTAATTAGAAGATTATATTTCGACTTGACTGGTTTACCTCCATCAATCGATGAAATTGAATCTTTTGTGAATTCAAATGATAAAAATGCTTATTTAAATATGGTAAACAAACTCCTTGATAGCGATGAGCATGCCGAGAGATTAACTATGGATTGGTTAGACGTGTCAAGGTATGCTGACTCTCATGGGCTTCATGCAGACGGTATAAGGACGATGTGGCCTTGGAGAGACTGGGTAATTAACGCATTTAAAAACAATACTCCTTACGATGAATTTGTTTCGGTTCAACTCAGTGGAGATATGAGGGAAAATGCAACCAAAGAAGAGAAATTAGCTACTGCGTTTAATAGGAATAATCCAATGACAGCCGAGGGAGGGGTTATTGACGAAGAGTGGCGCTTAAATTACGTTTTTGATAGAATAGAAACCCTTGGAACCGCTGTAATGGGACTTACGCTTATGTGTGCGAAGTGTCATGACCATAAATTTGATCCTATTTCCCAAAAAGACTATTACCAATTATCTGCTTTTTTTAACCAAACTAGAGAAATTGGTATGACTGGTGATGATGGAGATTTTGGACCTTTGCTTTTTTTACCAGATGAGAAAGCCGAAAAAAAGTTAAATAAAATTCAACTATCTATTGACTTAAAAGAGAAAGAATTAAATTCAATGATATTAGAACTAAAAAGTTTTTATAGTTATGCAGATAATTTATCAAATTATAAAACTAGATCTGTTCCTAGAAAAAATATAATTGAAAAAGTTTCTTTTGATAGGATTAAAAAACAACGAGTCATAAGTGATGACAAAATCCTTATAGTCCAGGGCTCATTTGGACGTGAAACAGATTATATTATTGATAATAGTAGAGATATTACTTCCTACCATAACCAGCAACTTAAAAAAGGCATAGTGGGCAATGCATTAGAGTTTGATGGAAGTAATCAAGTATTTATAGAAAAAGTCCCCAATTTTGAATGGACCGAACCTTTTTCAGCTGCTTTTTGGTTTAAAACATCAAAAAGAAAAAAAGGGTTTACCCAAAGTTTACTTACCACAACAGGAGGAAAAAACTCTTGGTGGAGAGGATGGGATTTGATTTTAGATGATAAAAACCACCTGAATTTAAGACTTATTAGCTCATTGCCGGGTGATGCCATTCACATTAAATCAATTGATTCATTGACTGTAAACAGTTGGCACCACGTTGCATTTTCCTATGATGGAAGTGGAAAATCTTCCGGAATTAATTTGTATTTAAATGGAGATAAAATTAAAAAGAAAGTAGTTTTTGATAATTTAAAAAAATCAATTCTACCTGTTTCAAGTAGCGGAATTTATCTTCAAGAACAAGCATTAAAAATTGGAGCTTCAGGAGATTTTTCTTCAGGTGATAACGGATGGGTTGAAGGTTTGATGGACGAGTTATTTGTACTTAACAAGTCCATAAGTTCATATGAATTAAAAAGCTTATACAATGCATACAATATTGACAGAAAGGTATTAGATGATAAATCCAAAATTGAACACTTAGTTCGTAACGATTTGAATGTAAAAAAAATTAAATCTCAAATCAGAAATTTAAAAAAACAGTGGCTTAAAAACATCTCTGATGTTAAGACTGTTATGGTAATGGAGGAGATGAAAGAAAAAAGAAAGACTTTTCTCTATGATAGGGGGAGTTATCAGTTACCTAGTTACGAGGTAAAGGCTGATGTCCCGTCAAAACTTCCTAAAATGTCTTCTGAGATGCCAAAAAATAGATTAGGTCTTTCAAAATGGATATTTGATAAAAAAAATCCATTGACAGCAAGAGTAGCAGTTAATAGGTATTGGCAGATGATTTTTGGAAGAGGTATTGTAAACACCCCTGGTGATTTTGGAGTACAAGGTCAGCTTCCATCACATCCTAATTTACTTGAATATCTTTCTAATTATTTTATGGAAAAGGATTGGGATATTAGAGATTTATTAAAATTGATGGTTACATCGCATACATACATGCAAAGTTCTAAACCCAATCAAAAGCAAGTGGAAATTGACCCCGACAACATACTTCTTTCAAGAAGCAATAGCTACAGGCTTCCAGCTGAAATGATTAGAGACAATGCGTTAGCAGTCAGCGGTTTACTTGTAAAACATATTGGGGGGGAAAGTGTAAAACCATATCAACCTAAAGGTTTGTGGAAAGAAAAGTCAAATTTTTCAATCAAACTTTTAAATTATAAAGAGTCTACTGGAGATAGTTTGTATAGAAGAAGTATGTATACATTTATAAGAAGAACGAACCCACCTCCATCTATGTCAACTTTTGATGCTCCAACAAGAGAGGTATGTACGGTAAAAAGGGAAATAACCAATACTCCTTTACAGGCACTTGTTCTTCTAAACGATCCACAGTTTGTTGAGGCGTCAAGAGTTCTTGCCGAAAGGATTCAAAAAGAAAAACCTTCCTCCATAGAGGAATCAATAAGTCATGGTTTCCATCTTTGTACTTCAAGAAAACCAAGAGATAATGAAATAGAATTACTTAAAAATCTATATGATGAGCAACTAAAAAAATTTAAACAAAACCCCAAACTCGCATATAATATTTTCAAAAACGGAAAAAAACCTAGAGATAAAAGCTTAAATTTATATAAAACTGCAGCACTATCTATGGTGGCAAATGTAATGTTGAATCATGATGAAGTTTATATAAAAAGATAAATACACCTATGAATTGTAATCACCATCATCATAATGAAAAATTTTCAAGGAGAGACTTTTTAACAAAAACCTCTCTTGGACTAGGTGCTCTCACACTTGGTTCACTTATAAGTCCAGCGAGAGCTTTTAACGGTATTTCAAATATCAACAACACGAATCTTCCACCTCAATTACCTCACTTTCCAGCAAAAGCGAAAAGAATAATATATTTGTTTCAAAGTGGTGCACCCTCTCAAATTGATCTTTTTGATCACAAACCCCTACTTACAAAAATGCATGGAAAAGAGTTACCTCCCAGTGTTAGAGGTGGTCAGAGGTTGACTGGTATGAGCGCAGGCCAATCCTCTTTTCCATTGGTATCGTCCATTTTTGATTTTAAACAATATGGTCAAAGTGGAGCTTGGGTGAGTGAACTAATGCCATATACATCAAAAATTGTTGATGAGCTTTGTTTCATTAAGTCAATGTATACCGAAGAAATTAATCATGATCCAGCAGTGACATTTATTCAAACAGGCTCAAACCTTCCTGGAAGACCCTCTATGGGTTCATGGGTTAGCTATGGTTTAGGCTCTGATAACAAAAATTTACCTGAGTTTGTAGTGTTGGTAACAAAAGATAAACAGGGTCAACCCCTCTATGCACGCTCTTGGGGTAACGGTTTTTTACCATCCAAATACCAGGGTGTACAATTTCGATCTGGCAAAGATGCTGTTTTATACTTAGAAAATCCACCGGGTGTAACAGGAGACTTAAGAAGGGAACAACTTGAATATTTAAAAAAACTAGAAGATGATAACTACAGAGATATAGGTGATCCTGAAATTTTATCTAGAATGTCTCAATATGAAATGGCATATAGAATGCAAACTTCTGTTCCTGAAGTTATGGATGTTTCTGACGAACCAGATTATATTTTTGATATGTATGGAGAGGACAGCAAAAATCCTGGCACATTTGCAGCTAATTGTTTGCTTGCAAGAAAACTAATTGAAAAAGATGTAAAATTTGTTCAATTATATCACCAAGGGTGGGATCAACATGGTAATTTAAATAAAGAACTTAAAATTCAATGTAAAGATACCGATCAACCTTCGGCTGCACTTATTATGGATTTAAAACAAAGGGGACTTTTAGAAGACACATTAGTTATATGGGGTGGTGAATTTGGAAGGACGAATTATACACAAGGTATTATAACAGATCCTGCTTATGGAAGAGACCATCACCCAAGATGTTTTACTATTTTTATGGCTGGTGCTGGTATAAAAAAAGGCATTACTTATGGTGCTACGGACGAATTTGGTTATAACCTAACTGAAAATCCAGTCCATATCCATGATTTTCAAGCTACAATTTTGCATCTTTTAGGTCTTAATCATGAAAAATTGACTTTTAAACATCAGGGTAGGAGATATAGATTAACAGATGTCCACGGAAAAATTGTAAACGATATACTTGTATGAAAAATAATGATAATAATTCTAGAAGAAACTTTATAAAAAATTCTGCTATTGTTGGATTAGGTTTTGCTTCGGCTAAGAAGACATTCTCTATTGGAAAAAAAAACAAATCTTTAGAAGATACCGTTGGGCACAATGGATTTACGTATAAAGTTGATAAAAGTTGGAGTAAACAAAACATAAACACACACCCAGTTCATCATTGTCATGAAATGGTAATGGACAAAAAGGGAAGGTTATTAATGACAACAACCCACAAAAAAAATAATGTTTTGGTTTACAATAAAGATGGCAAGGTTTTAGATGGTTGGAGTGTTGGCTTCAATGGTGCCCATGGATTGACATTAAGTAATGAAGGTGGTACTGAGTATTTATATATAACTGACCCAGATTTGCATAGGGTGTGTAAAACTGATTTAAATGGAAAATTAATTTTGGAAATTTTTTACCCAAAAGAAATTAAAGATTATAATTCCCAAGATGATTTCAAACCAACTGAGACTGCAATTGCACCAAATGGTGATATTTATGTAGCAGATGGATATGGTAAGGATTTTGTTATAAAATATGATCAAAAAGGAAATTACTTGGGACATTTTGGAGGTAAAGGTGATGGTAAAGACAAGTTTGATTGTTGTCATGGAATAACGCTTGATAGCCGTTTTAATCAAAATCCAACTCTCCTTATTTCGTCTAGAACGAAAAATGAGTTCAAAAGATTTACATTAAGTGGAAAACACCTTGAAACTGTTTCTCTTCCTGGTTATTGGATGTGTAGGCCCGTTATTAAAGGCAACAATCTTTATTTTGCTATTATTAACACATACAACTGGTGGAATTATGATGGAATGATTGCAGTTTTAGATAAAGACAATAAAGTGATTTCTCTACCAGGTGGAGGAAAACCGTCATATAATAACGGCGTAATTGATAAACCTGTTTATGATGATCGTAGTTTTCTCAATCCACATGATGTTTGTGTAGACGATGATGAAAACATCTACGTTCCTCAATGGAATTCTGGAAGAACAACTCCTTTAAAATTGATTAGAGTTTAAACTTTATTTTTTTGGAAGCTATTTTTTTTCTTGGCAGATTTCATCCATTGCTAGTTCACTTGCCAATTGGGTTTTTGATCTTAGCTATTTTAATTGAAATTTATTCCTCCATTTTTAAAATAAGAATTAATCAGAGGATAATTAATTTTACTTGGTTTGTAGCTTTCTTTTCATCAGTTCTGACAACTCTTTTAGGGCTCTTAATAGCAGAGACTGGTCATTATATAGATGAAAACTTGTTCATGCATAAAGTATTTGGATTATCCTTAACAGCCATCTCATTTATATCATGGTTTTTGAGGTTATCAATTTTTTCAAATTTATTTTCATCTTCATTAAAGACATTATCAAATACCATAATCATTGTCCTTTTGACTTTAACGGGTCACTATGGTGGAAATTTAACCCACGGTGAAACATATCTTGTAGATTATGCTCCAGAAAATATAAAAGAGTTGGTTGTTAAAAAAAATAAATATGTAGAATTAGAAGTTGATTCTGTAAAAATTTACAATGATCTTATACAACCTATTTTTAATCAAAAATGTGTTTCTTGCCACAACAAAGAAATATCCAGAGGAAATCTCAATATGGATTCTTATAGTAATCTTTTAAAGGGAGGAAGTAGTGGTAATCCTATAAATAAATCTGACCCTAGAAAAAGCTTGTTGATAAAAAGAATTACTATGCCAACTAGTGAACTTAAATACATGCCTCCAGATGGAGAGCCTGTATCGTTTGATGAAATTAAAACTCTTATATGGTGGATAAATAATTTGGACAAATCGAATGAAAATTTAGCATCATTAAAAGTTGAGGATGATATAAAAGAATCCCTTGAAATGCTTTATAGTTTAAATTTTAAAGAAAAACAATGGTTCGAAAAAATTGTACTAGAAAAATTAGATGAATCTTTAATTCAAAATATTGATAATTCTACATTTCAAATTAAATACATTTCGGATGATAAAAAATACCTGTCTGTAAAATACTTAAAGAAAAATGTGAGTATTTCTGATATTGAAAAACTTAAAAAAATTAGTAGTAACATTATCTATTTTAAAGCAGAGTCCTCAAATCTTTCTAATGATATGATTAAAAGCATATCTAATTTTGAAAACTTAGTAAAACTTGAAATTCAAGACAATAACATTGATGATGAAAGTATTGAAATTCTTCAATCACTCAATAATCTTGAAATACTTAACATCCACAACACAAAAATCACAAGTAAAGTTATTGAAGTCCTTAAAAATTTTAAAAACTTAAAAAGGGCATATGTTTGGGGAACAAGCATATCTAAAAATGAAGTAGACGAATTTAATAGAAAGGATTTAAAACTTAAATTAATTGGAGGGAGTTAATTTTACTTCAACTAAAATAAACTTATAGTTCATCACGAAAATAGATTAACAGTTAAGTTTATAAAAATTTAGTTTTACTTAAATTTGCAATTATTTATGAAACAAGCACTTAAATATATTATTATTTCATTTTTGACTATGGGCTGTGCCAGTAAAGATTTTAATCAAAATGAACTCAATGATGCAGCTCTTTTTCATTCTGCGATGCAAAACCTATCAGATATAATTGTATATGATATTTTTTCCCCCCCTGTAGCTTCTAGAGTTTATCTATACCCTTCAATCGCTGCTTATGAATTAATAGCTAAAGATATGCCTCTTAAATACAAATCTCTAGTTGGACAGGTAAAAGGATTAACAAAAATACCTAATCCAGAAAAAGATTTTGAAAATTACAACTTAAATCTCACTATTTTATATGCATTTAACAAAGTTGGAAGAGCACTTATTTTTTCAGATGAATTGATGGATAAGTTTGAAAAAAGGTTTAAAAGCAAGTTAATTTCAATTGGCGTTCCGAAAAAAATAAAAATTGCCTCTGAAAAGTACGCAGAAAGAGTTGCTAAACACATTTTAAATTGGGCTAAGGATGACTTATATAATCAAACAAGAACGTATTCTAAATATACAATTTTAGAAGAAGAGGTTTTTTGGAAACCTACACCACCAGATTACATGGACGGAATTGAACCTCACTGGAATAAAATTAGAACCTTAGTTTTAGACTCTGCAAATCAATTTGTTCCAAAAAAACCCTTAAAATTTGATTTAACAAAGGGTAGTCCTTTTCAAAAGCAACTCCAAGAGGTTTATGAAATTGGAAACAAAATGGATCCTGAAAAGATTGAAATTGCAAAATTTTGGGATTGTAACCCATATGTTACACATCATAGAGGACATGCAATGTTTGCAACCAAAAAAATAACACCAGGTGGACACTGGATTGGTATTACAGCTATTGCTGGTAGAACAGCTAATAGTCCTTTTGACGAAGTGGTAAATGCTTATGCTAACGTTTCAATTTCATTATTCGATTCTTTTATTAGTTGTTGGGACGAAAAGTGGAGATCCATATTGGTTAGACCAGAAACTTTAATTAATCAGCATTACGATGAAGAATGGTTACCTCTTTTACAAACCCCTCCATTTCCTGAGTATACAAGTGGCCATTCAGTAATTTCTCGAGCTGCTGCAAAAGCACTTACCAATCTATATGGTGACAATTTTCAATTTACTGATACAACTGAGGTTGCTTATGGTCTCCCAACAAGAAAATACAATTCTTTTATTGAAGCTTCTGAAGAAGCAGCCATATCGAGACTTTATGGAGGTATACATTATAGAATGGCTATTGAAGAGGGAGTTTCTCAGGGAGAAAAGGTCGGGAATTTTATATCTGAAAATCTTAAAACTAACCTAGTTTCTTACAAACTTCTAAATAAATAAAAGTTTGTTTTTTATAATAATTGTTTTTATATCCCTGTTTTTGATTATATTTATCGACTTATTAACATTTAATTAACAATATTCTCTGTTATGAAAAAATTAATCTTAGAAAAATCAAAGTACTTTTTAACTCTTTGTTTTCTTCTATGTGTTTCACTAGCATATTCGCAATCTATTTCAGGTAATGTAACTGATGCGGAGACTGGTGATCCATTATTAGGGGTTACAATAGTTTTAAAAAACACAAATAAAGGAGTAGTTACCGATTTCGATGGTAACTATATTATAAATAACGTTGAGCCAGGTGATTATACTATCGACCTGTCTTACATTGGTTATGGACAAGTTAGTAATGCAAAAGAAATCGTAAAAAAAATTGTGTCTCACAGGAACACAAAACCAATAAAATCCACAATAGATCTTGTAAAAGTAGTAGAAAACACCATCAGCAAATTTTCAAAGTATAAAATTCTTGCTAAGATTTTCCAGTCTATCCGAATAGAAGTTAATAACGAATTGGAGGTTATTCAGGAGCTTTTGTTACAAGCATCTGAATTAATAAAAGTTAAAGGCAGAATAGTTTGTATTTCTTATCATTCTTTAGAAGACAGATTGATTAAAAATTTCATAAGAAATGGTTCATTTGACAACTTAGATAACAGGGATTTTTTTGGTAATGTTCAAAAGCCATTTAAAAAAATTGGAGGCTTGATTGTACCTGACGCTAATGAAATAAAAAAAAATAAAAGGGCAAGGAGTGCCAAAATGAGAATAGCTGAAAAAATATGAAATATATTTTATCTTTTTTAAATATTGATTTTTTGTTGAAAGAGGACTCAATGAAAAACTGGAGGATGCTTTTTTTTATATCAACTCTTGCAATGATTTCAATAGCAAGCGGACATAGTGCAGATAAAAAAATTTATCAGATTGCTAATTTGAATAATGATTTAAAACGTGTGAAAAGTGAATTTGTGGAAAACAAATCTGAATTAATGTTTTTAAAATTAGAAACTAGAGTTGCCAAAAGATTACTTGAAATTGGGGTTGGCCCATCCAAAGAACAACCTTTAAGATTAAAATTAAATAAATAATGGATTCTATTGAAAGAAAAATAATGTTTAGATATTATATATCGCTAACCTTTATAGTTCTTTTCTCATTTATCTTAATTGGTAAATTATTATATATACAAATAGAAGAAGGTGATTACTACAGGGAAATATCTGAAAATAATACAATTAAAAATTTTATTTTAGAACCTAGCAGAGGTAACATATACTCAGATGATAATAGTTTACTCGCAACGACAACACCACGTTACGAAATTAGATGGGATTCCAAAGTTCCATCAGAACAAAATTTCAAAAAAAATATATTAAATCTTTCAAAAGGACTTTCCAATATTTTAGGCAAAAAATTTAATTATTACTTAGATATTTTAAACAAAGCTAGAAAAGAAGGAAACAGGTATCTGTTAATTTCAAGAGATTTAAGTTATTCTCAATACAAACAAATTAAAGAATTACCTCTTTTTAATCTTTCCTCTTTAAAAGGTGGATTAATTGTCGAATCAAAAGAAGTTAGAGAAAACCCAATGGGTAAAATTTGTGAAAGGACAATTGGTTATGAAAAAAAGGATCCTTCTGGTCATTATATAAGAGTTGGTTTAGAAGGCGCTTTTAGTCATTTTTTAAAAGGTCAAAGTGGACAAAGATTAAAACAAAAAATAGCTAATGGACAATGGAAACCTATTAACGATAATAATGAAAGAGAGCCTACAGAGGGTTATGACATTTATTCAACCATAAATGTTAATATTCAAGATATCACCCATCATGCACTTTTGCGACAGTTAGAAAAATACAAGGCTGATCATGGATGTGCTGTTGTTATGAAAACAAATTCAGGGGAAATAAAATCTATTGTTAATCTTTCTAAAACCAAAAGTGGTAAATATTATGAAAAATTCAATTACGCAGTGGCAGAGTCACAAGAACCAGGCTCAACGTTTAAATTAATGTCAGTAATTGCAACATTAGAAAATGATGATCAAATAAGTAAAAAATTGATCGATACAAAAAGTGGTGAAGTTATCTTTTATGATAAATACAAAGTTCGTGATTCAAAAAAAGGGGGTTATGGAAAATTAACCCCTGCTAAAGCATTTGAAGTCTCTTCAAACACTGGAATAGTAAAAATGGTTTATGAAAATTATAAAAATAGTCCAAAAAAATTTGTTGATAGACTTTATAATATGGGACTAAACAATCAATTGGGCTTAAGTATAAAAGGAGAAGGTAAACCAATGATACCTTATCCTGGAGATAAAAATTGGAGTGGTATTTCATTGCCATGGATGGCATTTGGCTATGGAATCAAACTAACACCTCTACAAATCCTTTCATTTTATAATGGTATTGCTAATGGAGGAGAAATAGTCAAACCTCGATTTATTTATAAAATTAAAAACTCTGGATCATCTTCCATCAAAAAATATGAAAAAGAAATCTTAAATCCTTCCATTTGTTCGCATACAACATTACTGAAGGTTCAAAAAATGATGTTTAATGTTGTCGATAAAACGTGGGGAACTGCAAACAAAATTAAAAGTAGCAAGTTGAAAATGGCCGGAAAGACAGGTACATGTCAAATAGACTATACTTCAGATGAGACCCAGTATGTTTCAAGTTTTGTTGGTTATTTTCCATATGAAAAACCGGAATACTCTTGTATTGTAGTTGTAAATAGACCAGATAAGAAAATTGGTTATTACGGTGGTGAAGTTGCGGCTCCAGTCTTTAAAGAAATAGCAGAAAAATTATTTTCTAGAACTCCCAGAGATGTAATTGTAAAGTCTTACAACTACCAATACAGCTCTAAAAAAAATTATAAACAGCTTAAAAAAATTAATAAAAACGAAATCCCTGTTATTCCTAATTTAGTTGGAATGCCTGCTATGGATGCAATAGTAATTCTACAACAAATGGGTTTAAAATTTGTCATTAAAGGAGAAGGAAAAGTATTCAATCAATCTATTAAATCCGGATCAAAAGTAGATTATAACAAAAAAATCATTTTATATCTGTCATGAAAATATTAAAAGATATTATCTACGGCATTGATTTGGATTCCATAAAAGGAGATACAAACTTAATTATAAAATCAATTGAATTTGACTCTAGAAAAGTTGCACAGGGTTCATTGTTTGTCGCTATCAAAGGTGAAAATGTTGATGGGCATGCATTTATTGATAAGGCGATAAAAAATGGTGCTTCTGCTATAATTTATAATGATTACCGCTTTGGGGATGAAAAAATCACTACTATAAAAACTCCAAATACTAGGAAATCATTATCTATAGTAGCATCAAACTTTTACGATAATCCATCAAAAAAAATAAAATTAGTAGGAGTTACAGGGACCAATGGTAAAACTACAGTCGCCACTATTCTTTTCAATCTATTCAATAAAGCTGGATTAAATTCAGGACTAATTTCAACTATCAATATAGAATATGCTGGTAATGTGATTGAAAATCATCATACTACTCCAGATTCAAAAACAATTAATGAAGTACTCAACGAAATGTTACTAAACAAAATTGAGTTTTGTTTTATGGAAGTTTCTTCACATGGCATAGATCAAGATAGAATAAATGGACTAAAATTTTATTGTGGGGTTTTTACAAATATTACTAGAGATCATTTAGATTACCACAAATCTTTCGCCTCTTACAGGAATGTTAAAAAGAAATTTTTTGATAATCTAAAACGAGACTCCTTTGCCATTATAAATGCAGACGATAAAAATTCAAAATTCATGGTTCAAAATTGTTTATCAAAAGTTAAAACTTTTGGGATTAAAAACTTTGCGGATAACATGGCAAAAATTTTGGAAATTGA
>CACJHA010000034.1 GCA_902593075.1 uncultured Bacteroidota bacterium | reverse complement strand
AGCACTATTTCCTAAAATCATTCCTTGATTAACAAGCTTTTTAAATGGTTCAGTAGTACTGACATAATCTAAGTCAAATAGAACTTTATGCCAAAACCTTGCATATAACAAATGAAGAACGGCATGTTCTGCACCTCCAATGTACAGATCGACCGGCATCCAATATTTAATTAGATCTTTATTTGCAAACTCATTATTATTATCCGGGTCAATAAACCTTAAAAAATACCAACATGATCCAGCCCATTGTGGCATCGTATTAGTCTCTCTCAAATAATTCTTACCATTAATTGAAATGTTAACCCAATCATTATTCCTTGCCAATGGCGACAAACCATCATTTGTTGGTAAATAGCTTTCAACTTCAGGTAATTCAAGAGGTAAATCATCAAATTCAAGAGCTTTCTTTTTATTTCCATCGTAAATTATTGGTATTGGCTCACCCCAATATCTTTGACGTGTAAAGATCCAATCTCTTAATTTATAATTGGTGGTTTTAGTTCCTTTATTTTTACTTTCTAAATTTTCAACTACAATGGATTTGAATTTTATATTATCAATTCCGTCATATTCTCCACAATTAATTATAGACCCATTTCCAGTGTAACACTCATCTTTATTGCCACCATCAATAACTTTAATTATTTTAAGATTAAATTTTTTTGCAAACTCATTATCTCTTTCATCATGTGCAGGCACTGCCATTATAGCACCAGTCCCATATGAAAAAAGAACATAATCGGATATCCATACAGGGATTTTTTTATTTGAAATAGGATTTAAAGCAAAAGATCCAGTGAAAACACCTGTTTTATTTTTTTCATTTTCTTGTCTCTCTAAATCACTTTTTTTTGAAGCCTGCTCAACATATTCACTTATTGATTTTCTATATTCATCTGTGGTAATTTGATTTATCAAAGGATGTTCAGGTGCTAATACTAAATATGTTGCACCAAAAATTGTATCTGGCCTAGTTGTAAATACCTCAATAAAATTATTATCTATTGAAAACTTTATTGCAGCTCCCTCAGACTTTCCAATCCAGTTTTTTTGAGATAATTTTATAGATTCAGGCCAGTCCAATTCAGATAAATCATCAAGTAATCTATCTGCATAATCTGTTATTCTCATGACCCATTGTTTCATTGGTCTTTTAATGACAGGGAATCCCCCTCTTTCACTTAAACCACCAATAACCTCTTCATTTGAAAGTACAGTTCCCAGCTCCTCACACCAATTAACATCAATTGTGTCAACATATGCTAACCTTTTAGAATCTATAAAAGACTCTATTTCTTTTTCATTAAGGTTTTTTGGAATTTTTAATTTTTCTATTGGCTGAGCTTTATTAAGCCCATGATCATAATAACTGTTGAATAATTTTAAAAAAATCCACTGAGTCCAACGATAATAACTACTATCGCTAGTTTTAATTTCTCTATCCCAGTCAAATGATAAACCTAATTTATCGAATTGATCTTTAAATCTGACAACATTTTCTTCTGTAGTTTTTTTAGGGTGCTGTCCTGTTTTGACAGCATATTGCTCAGCAGGTAACCCAAATGAATCAAAACCCATAGGATGAAGAACATTAAAACCTTTACTTCTTTTGAATCTAGAAACTATATCAGATGCTATATAACCTAGAGGATGACCAACATGAAGCCCAGAACCCGATGGATATGGGAACATATCTAACACGTAATATTTAGGTTTTTCTGAATTATTATCAGCTTTAAAAGTTTTATTCTCAAGCCAATACTTCTGCCATTTCTTTTCAATTTTAAAAAAATCGTATTTCAAAATAAATTACTTTTTTAACAAAAATATAGTAAAGAAACTTATGAAAAAAGTTTATCAATCTTTAGAAGATTATTTTAAATATGGTTTATTAATTTTGTTGTAAGTTAATTTTAAAATGAATACTCAATCAGAATACCAAAAAACTAGATTAATTTCATCATATTTTTCTGTTACATTAAGCATTGCTCTTGTGATTTTTATTTTGGGTATTTTGGGTATTTTACTTATTAATTCACAGAAAATCGAATCTCACTTCAAAGAGCAAATTTCATTTACTATTTATATTAGTGAATTAGCAAAGCCAATTCAAATAAAACAATTACAAAAAAGTTTGAAATTAAAAAAAGGAACAAAAAATGTTAAATATATTTCAAAGGAAAAGGCTGCTGAAATACATGCAGAATCAATTGGCGAGGATTTCATTGAATTTTTAGGATACAACCCTTTATTGAATTCAATTGAAGTAAGATTTTTTTCTAAATATGTATCCCCTGCTTTTCTGGAAAAACTTAAAATTTCTTTGGAAAACGAAAATTATATCAATGAGGTATATTATGATGTTCCTCTAATTGAATTATTAGATAAAAACATCAAGAAAATTTCTCAGGGCTTAGTTGCTACAACAATAACTTTACTTTTAATCGCCATTCTCTTAATAAATAGTTCTATAAGAATTTCTATTTATTCTAAAAGACTTGTAATTAAAACCATGCAGCTTGTAGGTGCAACAAAAAATTTTATTATAAGACCTTTTTTAGTTAAATATTTGATTTTAGGATTTTATGGGAGTTTTATCGCTATTCTTTCACTTTCATTTACAATTTATTTTGTTAATAATAAATATCCTGAATTAGATTTAAGTAAAAATTTTTACGAAATCACCATAGTTTTTTTGATTATAAGTATATTAAGTTTTTTGATTACAGGTATAAGTTCATTTTTCGCTACTGAACGTTTTTTGAATTTAAAAACAAATGAAGTTAATTAAACATCAATAAATTATGAGTAATGAAAAGAAAATTCTTTTTAGAAGAAAAAACTATATCATTCTTATTTTCTCAATTTGCATAATATCTTTAGGCTACATGTTAATGTCTGGAGGAGGAAGTCAAGATACGTTAACCTTTAATAACGAAATATACAGCTTTCAAAGAATTCGATTAGCACCGTCATTGGTTATTTTCGGTTTTGCTCTGGCATTATTTTCAATAATCTACAGTAAGAGAATTAGATGAATTATGTATTTTCCTTTTTGCTTGGAATAATTCAAGGATTTACTGAATTTCTACCTATATCGTCAAGCGGACACATACAAATTATAAATCACTTTTTTGATTTTTTAAATGAAAGTGAAGATAATTTTATGTTAACAATAATTCTTCATTTTGCTACTTGTCTGAGTACAATTATAATTTTTAAAAAAAAAATAAAACATATTTTATTTAACGCAATAGAATTTAAAAAAAATAGTTCTCACACGTTTTTGTATTTTATTTTTATTTCAATGATACCTGCGGTTATTGTAGGTTTTTTTTTAGACCATATAATTAAACTATTATTCTCTGGAAATATTTTTTTAATTGGTTTAATGCTAGTTTTTAATTCAATTATACTTTTGATTGCAGATAATTTTAAAGGAGGTGAAAAAAAACTTAACACTCTCCGAGCATTTTTAATTGGCGTTTCTCAAGCAATAGGAATTATTCCAGGAATTTCAAGAAGTGGCATAACTATTTCCACTTCAATTCTTCTTGGTATAAGAAGAACTGAAGCTTCAACCTTTTCATTTCTAATGGTAATACCATTAATTATTGGAAGTGTTATTAAAAGTATTATTGATCAAGAAAATTTTAATTTCAATATAGATTTTTCAATTTTATTTGTAGGTTTTTTTGGAGCGTTTTTTACTGGAATAATAGCCTGTAAATGGATGCTTCATATAGTTGAAAATTTTAAATTAAAATATTTTTCGTTTTATTGTATTATAATTGGAATTGTCGCTTCAAGTTTTGGATAAAAAATACTACTCAAGGGATAAATTTGTTAATGGTTGTTTGCTTTTAATTGACAAACCCCTTAACTGGACATCTTTCCAGCTAGTAAATAAAATAAAGTGGTTGATTAAAAAAAAGTTTGATTTACAAAAAATCAAAGTTGGACATGCTGGAACACTTGATCCGCTTGCTAGAGGATTAATGATTATCGTTTCCGGAAAAAAAACAAAACAAATTATTAATTATCAGAATCTTGATAAAAAATATGCTGGAACTTTTATGTTAGGTTCTACTACAAAATCTTATGATTTAGAAACACCAATTAATAAAATTTACAATGTTGACCATATTTCTTCAAAAGAATTAAATGAGGTTAAAAAAAAATTTTTAGGTATTATTAAACAGACTCCTCCTATTTTTTCAGCAATTAAAAAAAATGGCAAAAGATTGTATGAGTATGCAAGAAAAAATGAAAAAGTTTTAATACCTGAAAGAGAAATAGAAATCAGAAAATTGGAATTCGATATAGAAAATTTCCCTGAAATAAAATTTAACGTTGAGTGCAGTAAGGGTACATACATAAGATCTCTTATTCACGATATTGGGAAATCTCTTAACTCTGGTGCACATTTAAAATCACTATGTAGAGAAAAAATAGGTGATTATTCTTTAAAAGACGCGATGAGTATCGATTATTTTGAAAAAATTTTAAATTGTGATATTTAATTTTAAAAAGAAAACATTAAAAAACACCTTGCCATATTTTTCATATTTTTGATAAAGATTAAACATGAAGTATAGTCGCATTTTACTAAAGTTAAGCGGAGAAGCTCTAATGGGCACAAAAGGTTATGGAATTGATTCAAAAAGGATTAGTGACTATGCTTTAGAAATTAAAAATCTATATAAAAATAAAATTCAAATTGCAATAGTTATTGGAGGAGGAAATATTTTTAGAGGTGTATCTGGATCCAGTGAAGGAGTTGACAGAGTTCAGGCAGATTATATGGGAATGCTTGCTACAATTATAAATGGTCTAGCACTGCAGAGTGCACTTGAAAACGTAGACGTTCCTACAAGACTTCAAACAGCTATAAATATTGAAGCTATTGCAGAGCCTTACATTAAGAGAAGAGCGGTAAGGCATTTAGAAAAAAACAGAGTGGTGATTTTTAGTGCTGGCACTGGTAATCCTTTTTTTACAACTGATTCAGCTGCAGTTTTAAGAGCTATTGAAATTAATGCAGATGTGATTTTAAAAGGAACTAGAGTTGATGGAATTTATACCGAAGATCCTGAACTAAATGATAAAGCAATTAAATTAGACAGTCTCTCCTTTGAAGAAGCTCTAAGGTTGAACCTAAAAA
Organism: uncultured Bacteroidota bacterium; assembly: GCA_902593075.1. Classification (GTDB taxonomy): domain Bacteria; phylum Bacteroidota; class Bacteroidia; order Flavobacteriales; family Flavobacteriaceae; genus TMED96. The sequence continues at coordinate 8,032 of CACJHA010000034.1, read as the reverse complement.
TTATGGACACTACTGCATTTACACTAAGTAAAGAAAATAATTTGCCTATTATTGTTTTTGACATGAATATTAAAGACAACTTAATAAAAGTTGTTCAAGGAAAGAAAATTGGAACTAAAGTGTTTTTATAAAATGAATGAAAAATTAAAAGTTATATTAAAATCTGCTGAGGATAAGATGCAATCCTCTTTATTACACCTAGAAAACGAGCTTTTAAATATTAGAGCTGGAAAAGCTAATCCTAATATGTTAAAAAGTGTTATGGTTGATTACTATGGAAATCCAACTGCGATAGGCCAGTTGGCAAATATTAATACTCCAGATTCAAAATCTTTAATTGTACAACCCTGGGATAAAAGTATTTTACAAGAAATAGAAAAAGGAATAATTAATGCAAATCTTGGTTTTAATCCAATGAACAATGGGGACACAATTATTGTAAGTATACCGCCTCTAACTGAAGAAAGAAGAAAAGAATTAGTCAAAATTGTAAGAAACGAATCAGAAAATTCAAAAATAAGTATCAGAAATATTAGAAAAGATTCTAATCATGAAATTAAAAAAACTGATATCTCTGATGATGAGAAAAAAAATTACGAGATAGATATTCAAGAATTAACCGATAATTTTATAACCAAAATCGATTCAGTTTTAAAAGTAAAGGAAAAAGAAATAATGACAGTATGAAATTATCCCATTGTTAATGAAAAATACAAATAATCAATGGGGGGTTTGGACGACTATTTCACAGCTAATTCTAAAAAATCGATTTTTAATATTATCGGTTTTAACTTTATTAACTGTCCTATGGATAGATCAGTGGAAACATATCAGGTTTACATTTACTGAAGCAAATTTACTTCCAGATAAACATGAAGAAAATATAAGATATAAAGATTTCCTTAAAGTTTTTGGTGAGGAAGGCAATCTATTAGTTATAGCAATAAAGGATAACGACTTTTTTTCTCAAGAAAAATTAAAAATGTGGAAAGAACTAAGAATAGAGATGACAAAATTTACTGAAATCGATTATGTTTTGTCCTTTGATAATTTAAAAGAGATAGTTAAAAATCAAAAATTGAGGAGATTTGAACTCAAATCAGTTTTAAAACCACAAAAGCAAGACACATTTAACATTTTGACCTTAAAACAAAAATTATTTTTGGAGTTGCCTTTTTATGAAAATTTAATTTTGAATAAGAAAACAGGTTCAATAAGGATGGGAATCTATATGGATAAAAATATTGTAAACACATCCAAAAGAAAAGATTTTATTTTAAACAAATTTATCCCTCTTATAAAAAATTTTGAAGCGAAAAACAATGTGAAAATATATAAATCTGGTATGCCGTATATTAGAACACTAAACGCTCAAAATATAGTTGATGAAATAGGACTTTTTGTCTTAACAGCATTATTTGTAACCTCATTTATATTTTTTATGTTTTTCAAATCAATTAGAGCAACATTGATTTCTGTTTTAGTTGTTTTAATAGGTGTTTCTTGGGCTCTCGGAACATTAGGTTTTTTAGGATTTGAAATTACTGTTTTAACCGCATTAATTCCTCCATTAATTATTGTTATTGGAATACCAAACTGCATTTTTTTGATTAATAAATATCAGCAAGAAGTTAATGAGCATGGGGACCAGTCAAAATCTCTTGAACAAGTTATTATAAGAATAGGAAATGCATCTTTAATGACGAATTTGACAACTGCTTGCGGTTTCTCGACGTTCATTTTAACAGAGAGCAAACTTCTAAAAGAATTTGGAATAATTGCTTCTATAAACATAATTGGGATTTATTTAATATCAATTACTACAATACCTATCCTGTATAGCTTTATGAGAGTTCCCAATAAAAAACATCTACAGCATTTGAAAAATAAGACTATTCAAAAATTCATAAAAATATTAGAGCAAATAGTAAAACATAAAAAAATTAATACCTATACAACATCTCTAGTTTTAATTATTCTTAGCATAATTGGAATATATCAAATTAATATTTCAGGGAGTATGCTTGATGATATGCCTAAAAAACAAGATTTTTTTAAGGATATTGTTTTTTTTGATGAACAATTTAATGGAATCGTTCCGCTTCAAATAATTGTTGACACTAAAAGAAAAGATGGTGTTATTAAATTATCTACATTAAAAAGATTAGAAAAAATTGAAAATGTAATAAAAAATATTCCTGAATTGTCTGATCCAAACTCAGTAACTCAAATAGTTAAATTTGCAAAGCAAGCTTATTACAATGGAAATCCAAACTATTTTTCACTTCCTTCCTCACAAGAAAATAGATTTATTATGTCGTATTTTAAAAATTATAAGCCTGAGAGTGCGAAAAATTTTACCAGCAATTTTGTAGACAAGGAAAACAAAATAGCAAGGATAACAACATTTATGAAAGATATTAGTACGATTAGAATAGAAGAAATAGAAAAAGAACTTATAAGAGAAATTAATGAAATATTCCCAAAAGAAAGGTATAATGTGAATTTAACAGGCAAATCTCTAATATTTTTAAAAGGAACTAAATTTTTGGTCAAAAATCTTGTGATTTCTCTTGCCCTTGCTATTTTATTAATTTCACTATTTATGGCATATATGTTTAGGTCTTTCAAAATGATTATTATTTCTCTAATTCCAAATATAGTTCCTCTTTTAATAACTGCAGGGATGATGGGATTTGCAGGAATACCACTTAAACCTTCAACTATTCTTGTTTTTAGTATTGCTTTTGGAATTTCAGTTGACAATACTATTCATTTTCTAGCAAAATATAGACAAGAACTTTTAGATTCAAATTGGAAAATTCAACCATCTGTGTATAGTGCATTAAGAGAGAGAGGTGTTAGTATGTTTTATTCGTCAGTTGTACTCTTTTTTGGTTTTTCGGTTTTCATGATTTCAGATTTTGGAGGTACAGTTGCTCTAGGTGGTTTAGTCTCCTTGACCCTTTTAGTTGCAATGTTATCAAATTTAATTTTGTTGCCATCTCTTCTAATATCTCTAAAGAGAAGTATATCGAATGAAAAAGTAATCAGAGAACCAAAAATAAAGATTTAGTAATCTAAATAAATTCTTTTGTTAAAAATTAGATTAATTAAATAACATCTAAAATGTATATTTGAAAAAATTATTAGATGACTCTTCTTATTAAAGAAATTTTAAAACTCAAACCAAAAAATCAGTTGGTCACAGCCAAGGGATGGGTTAAGAACTTTAGAGCTAATAAATTCATTTCCTTAAATGATGGAAGTTCGGTTCAAAATATTCAATGCGTAATTGATTTTGAAAATTTTGATGAGTTAATAATAAAAAAGATTACTTCTGGGACAAGTCTCTCAATAAACGGTAAACTAGTGAAGAGTCTTGGTAGTGGTCAAGAAGTTGAAATTTTGGTTGAAAATATTAAAATATATGGAGAATCTAATGCTGAAAAATACCCTATACAACCTAAAAAACATAGTTTTGAGTTTTTGAGAGAAAATGCACACTTAAGAATAAGGACATCAACTTTTGGTGCCATTATGAGAATTCGATCAAAACTATCATATGCTGTTCATAAATTCTTTCAAGAAGAGAACTTTCAATATGTTAACACTCCAATAATTACATCAAATGACGCAGAAGGAGCAGGCGAAATGTTTAGGGTTACTACACTAAATGCAAAGTCTCCTCCGTTAGAAAAAAATAACGTTGACTTTACAAGAGATTTTTTCTCAAAAAAAACACACTTAACAGTTTCTGGTCAGCTAGAGGCAGAGTCCTACGCTTTAGGCTTAGGAAAAGTATACACCTTTGGACCAACATTTAGAGCAGAAAATTCTAATACTACTCGGCATCTGTCAGAATTTTGGATGATTGAACCAGAAATGGCTTTTTTTGACTTAGACGATAATATTAACCTATCAGAAAAATTTGTAAAATATATATTGAATTTTGTGATTGAAAATTGCATAGATGATTTAAGTCTTTTAGAGGAAAGATTATACAATGAGGAAAAAAATAAACCAAAAAATGAAAGAAATGAATTAAAACTCATTAATAAATTAAAGTTTGTAATTGACAATGACTTTGAAAGAATTAGCTATTCCAAAGCATTTGAAATTCTTAAAAATTGTTCTAAAAATAAAAAGAAAAAGTTTAAATTTTTAGTAGATGATTGGGGGATGGATTTTCAAAGTGAACATGAAAGGTATTTAGTTGAAAAACATTTTAACAAACCTGTAGTTATTTTTAATTACCCTTCTAAAAGTAAAGCATTCTATATGAGATTAAATGATGACGGAAAAACTGTAGCGGCTATGGATGTCCTATTCCCTGGAATTGGAGAAATTATCGGTGGATCTCAAAGAGAAGAAAGATTAAAAGTATTAAAAAACAGAATGAATCAATTTGGTATATCAAGTAATGATTTACTTTGGTACACAGAGCTGAGAAAGTTTGGAACCGTTCCTCATAGTGGATTTGGATTAGGTTTTGAGCGTATTGTTTTGTTTGCTACGGGAATGAACAATATAAGAGATGTAATACCATTTCCTCGTACTCCAAATAATGCTTTATTTTAAAGAAACATTAATTTTGTGTAATAGTATTTATTTTTAGGTGTATGCTAAAACAAAATCTAACTTTAAAGTTATCCCAAAAATTATCTCCTCAACAAATCAAGTTGATGAAGTTGATTCAATTACCAACATTGGATTTTGAGCAAAGAATTAAAAATGAAATAGAAGAAAATCCTGCACTTGACACCGGTATAGAAGAAAAAGTTTCTGATTTTGAAAATCAAGAAGGTGATAACTTTTCTGACAATAATATTGATAATTCCGAAATTGATATTGAAGCTTATTTAAGTGATGACGAAATACCTTCATATAAATTGAATTCATTCAATTATAATTCTGAAGAAGAAGAAAAAAGTGCACCAATATCAAGTCATACTAGTTTACACGAAAATTTAAAAAATCAAACTAACGTTTTGATTCTTTCGGAAAAAGAAAAAGTCATATCTGAATTTATAATTGGCAGTATAGATGAAAGTGGTTACTTAAGTAGGTCTATAGAAGAACTTATTGATGACATTGCATTCACTCAAAACGAAATTATTAGCTCTAAGGAAATAAAAAATGTATTAAATATGATACAAAATCTTGAGCCGCCTGGAATAGCTTCTAGAAATCTCCAAGAATGTCTATCAATTCAACTAAAGAGAAAACCAAAAACAGATGAAACGCTAATTGCCTCCAAAATAATTGAGGAAGGTTTTCATCTATTTTCAAAAAAACATTTTAAAAAAATGCAAGAAAAATTTAATGTAGATCAAAATTTACTAAAAAAAGGATTAACTGAAATTGAAAAGTTAAATCCTAAACCAGGAGGATCTATTTCTTCATTTTCGGAAAATAATCATATTGTGCCAGATTTTATCTTAAATGTAACTGAGAATCATATTAATGTGAATTTAAACAGAAGAAATGCTCCAGATTTACATATATCAACAAATTACAAAGAAATGTTAAAAGGCTACCAAAGTTCAAAAATAAAGTCAAAGTCACAAAAAGAAACTGTTCAATTTATAAAGCAGAAACTGGATGCTGCCAAATGGTTTATTGAAGCAATAAACCAAAGATACCAAACATTAAGTTTAACTATAGATGCAATTGTTAAATTTCAAACAGAATATTTTTTGTCTGGAGATGAAAAAAAGTTAAAACCTATGATTTTAAAGGATATTGCTGAAAAGACGAATATGGATATCTCAACAGTCTCTAGAGTTGCAAATAGTAAATATATAGAAACCCCCTACGGTACTTTTTTATTAAAAAAGTTTTTTTCTGAATCTTTAAAAAATTTGGAAGGAGAAGAAGTTTCTAGTTTTGAAATTAAAAATATTCTAGAATCACTAATTGAAAGTGAAAATAAAAAAAATCCTTTTTCGGATATGGCTTTATCAATAGAACTTTCAAAAAAAGGTTACTCTCTAGCTAGAAGGACTGTAGCAAAATACAGAGAGCAATTAAATTTTCCAGTTGCAAGGTTGAGAAGAGAATTATAATAAATAAAAAACAAGGCCAACACTTGAAATGTAAAAGTCATTATTTAAATTATTTGAAGTGGAGGAAATTTTAATAAGCGGCGAAAGTCCAGTTTCAAACCTTATATTCCAAGTATTGAAACCCAAAGACAGCGATAAGCAGTGTGAAAAATCACTAACATAGTTTTTCAATGTAGACTTTCTTCCAAAAAAAGGTTTATATTTCGTTAAAAAATTATAATTTAATCTATACCCAAGGTAAACTCTCCAAAACGCAAAACTTTCAAGAGTAGAAGTCCTTATTCTTAATTCTATAGGAAACTGTATTGTATGATAGGAGAGCCTATTTCTTAAAGCTGAATTACCATCTACAATAAAATTTAAATCCTGTCCAACATCAAGGTTATTTACTAGCCTCGAGTATCCATAACCTAAACCAAAGCCTAAAGCCATATTACCTTTTTTATTTATTGAAATATCTCTTAACAAGCCTAGATTAAAACTTCTAGAAAAACCATTTTGTTGATAACCTTCAATACTTTTTAATTGGAAATCAAAATTAAAATTAAAATAGATTTGATCTTCTTTATATTTTAGATTTTTATTTTCTTGACCATTTAATGTGTTAAATAAAGAAAACGTGATAAGTAACATTAATCTCATTACCTACATTTAAGGATTATATTAAATTTAAATATTTAATCTAAATTTTGGGAATAATCACCTACTCTAGTTGTATAGTTAATCTTTAGGGCGTTGACTTTCCTTAATTCTTGTTTTATATCTGATATTAACCCCATGTTTGTTTCACCATCTACTTTAAGTGCAGTTGTCAAAACGTTTTGAAGCTCTTGTCTCTTTGAGGCCCTTTCTGCCAATACAAAAGCAGCTACATCACTAACTGTAGCAAATTTATCATTTAGTTGAATTCTTGCTTGAGATCCATATTTATCTTGATATCTGATAGAAGGCTTTCCAGCGTAAATATACATTACACGATCTTTTTTATCTAACTTTTGCACTTGATCAGCAGCAGGCAAAGTATTTTTTACCATAAGGGTGCTATCTCTCATAACAGTTGCGACCATGAAGAAAAACAGAAGCATAAACACAATATCGGGTAACGAGGCTGTAGATATTGCTGGAAGACCTTTTTTATTTTTTTTGAACTTTGACATATAATTTAGTTTGTTTTACTTGGTTCAGCTTCAGATAATTTTTGTGGATACATAGCTTTTATTGAATCTAAAAGAGGTTTAAGTCTTTGCTTTTCTTCTAAATTTGTTCTAGGGTCACTATATCTTTTTTGAGCATCAATGAAACTAATTCCTATCATAGGGTATATTCTATTAAATTCTCTATTCCTTAGATCATTGTAGGCTGCAACTAGTTCATTTTGAACAGCAATATAGGCCTTGTAAGAGGTTTGCCTGTCATTTTTAAGAGATATTATTGCTTTTTCTGGGTTATCAGAAGATTTAGGGTTTTTGTCACCTTGACAATATAAACAAGCTTCATCACCTTTTCCTCCTCCATTATCTAAAAATTCGATTGCAGATTGCCTTAAGTCACTAATATCCATTAAATCTTCTTCAACTAATAATCTGTTATCTTTATTAACTACCACAGTAAAAATATTCCTCTCTTTTATGATTGGTGGATCTTCAATTTCATCTGTTGGAGGTAGTTTTCTATTTATTCCTGAATCAGTTTCTATAGTTGTAGTGACTAGGAAAAATATAAGTAATAAAAAGGCTATATCAGCCATTGACCCAGCATTAACCTCAGGTGCAGCTCTTCTAGCCATAAATCTATTTAATTAACCTTTTAACACCAGATAAGACCATAGACAATATCGCACTAATTGATAAAATATAAAAAGTTCTGATACCGGTTTCAACCCATCTAGAACCAGATTCTGATAAAAATTTACCGTCTTTAAGGGGAGTTTCAACACCACTTGATGAAATATACGCCACACCAAC
>CACJHA010000033.1 GCA_902593075.1 uncultured Bacteroidota bacterium | reverse complement strand
TATTTTCATTTTCTAAAATATTTACGGTGCTTATATCAACAGTTGTATTTGAGGAATAGATTAAGTTTTCATTAAGAGACTTATTATATCTTCTCCAGTCACCCCTTACTAAATCAAGTGTTCCAAATCTGAGTATAACCGGAATTTCAAAATCTTTAAGGATCATCCTCATAAATCGAATTGATCTCAAATCATCTATTCCATTTATATTTTGGTAATAGTCTTTAAAATTAGTCTCAATATAATAACTCTTGTCGATCGGTATCTTGAATTGAATCCATCTTGTAGATATTGATCTTCCATTAGGTAATGTCACGTTAATATTTTCCCTCACATCTGTTACAAATGGGTGATTTCCAACATTCATTTCCTTTCTAATAGGGACTCTGTATTCAAAATAACTATCTATTGTATTCATAGTCTGATCTCTATTTATATCCTCAGTATCTGGCTCAGTAGTACTTCCCCTATTTTCATCAGAAAAGGATATAGGTGAATTTCCGTCAGTACCATTATAATTTTTATATCTATCAATTATACTGCCTTGAGCTTGAAGAAAAAATTGATAATTATCTCCTGCTGGATCATCATCCGGTCCATTTGAATAGAAAATCTTTTCCTCTTCGTCATTTAAACCATCCAATCCGACGTCTTGAATATTTCTATCATTTTCAATTGAATTAAAAGCATACAGGAGGGACTGAGAAGAAGGTGTTCTACCCCAATTAGTTGTTTTTACTGATGTTTGCTCAGAGCCCGGCAGTCCATTTTCAAATTGCTTCCTTCCATCCGGAAGAATATCTTCAGAAATATTTCCAAGATGAAAAATTAAGTTACCCAAATCTTTATTTTCCCCATCAATTTCATTAAAAGTATCCAATAGCCAAAATTCAATAAATTCTACATTTGCTTGTTCAAAATTTGTTGAATTAATTGCTCTCATGATTCCTCCCCAATTTGATTTTGTGGTTTCTTCAAATAAAGATTTTTCCTGGTTGTTATATGGTCCTTTTTCACTTGGAAAAAAAGATAAATCCAAAGTATTTTGAACAGTAGACTGACCCTGAACTAAATCCTGCTCAGGAAAAATTTCATTTATGAAGATTCTCCTGGTTGTATTGAGGGAAATGTCCGCATTAGAAATGTTGTCTGGTCTAAACTGTCCCGAATAAAATACGGGATCAATAGTATACCATGCCAATTTAGCTCTTTTATAACCAGTCTTGATATTATCTTTACCATAATCATTGTCATAATTTTTTTGTCTTGGAATACTTGCTAGCCTCCAAGCAAAAGACCCTTTAACATCAATATTTGTTTGAGCTCCTTCAAAATCATCTAAATAAACATTTGCTTCTCCTTGCAATTGAGTGTTTCTAGGGTTTCTAGCAAATAAACTAGCAACTTCAGCTCTTACCGATATTTTTGATTTTTCACTTGTCTGTATTGTTGGAATATAATTAACCAACTTTGTAAAAAAAGGAACTTCTGTAGAAAAATTGGTGTTCAAACCGACCATTGTATTGTTTACAGGCTCTGTCCCATAATTTGCTTTTTGAGTAAGTGGATTTTCACTTAAGTTAATTAAAGTAGCTCCAATAGTGGTATTTTCATTAAGTTGATGAATTAAATCAAATCCTGAAAACCTCTTGTTTTGCTGTCCAAAAAATGTATTATTTTCAACAGATATTTTAATCGGAATATTTGAAGCTTTTAACCCTGGATCAAGAATTTTAACCCTCCCAATTTGATAATTAACAGTATAATCAACACCTTCTCTTAAGACCCTTCCACCAGCTGTAACTTGAACCGACCCTCTTGGAATATTAAATGCTCCTATTGAGATTCCATCAGAATTAGCAGTTTTATATCTTCCTTTTATTTGAAATTTATTTTTTTCTGTTGACTGAAGAGCAGCAGCTTGAGTAAGTGCATACATTTCCCGAAAAACATATTTTTGTTGATTTAAGTTATAGGTTTCCTTATTTTCATATTTTTCGGATTTCGTTTTATTAGCTGAAAGTAAATCAAATAGAGTTTCACCAAATGGCTCTATGGTGGGGAAAATTATCCTTCCGTATTTCTGATCAACGGTTATACCAGGAATAAAATCAAAAAACCCATCTCCTTTAGGTTCGGGATCATTATATATATTTAATTTATCCAACCCAAGCGTTTTTAACAAAACACTTTTGCTCAAATCTTGGGGCCATATTTCATCATCTACTGATGATAAATAATTAATTGGTGACGGATCAGAATAAAGAATATTTAATCTAAAATCTTCTTTTTCAAGTTGAAAAGCACTCGTATTGTAAATATTTTTCATCATTAAGTTCCAAACTGGTTGATCTACATTTGTCAAACTACTTTTTAATAATTTTATAATTAGATTTTCCGTGTCGTCTTTTTCAGTGGTAACTGTTACTGAATTATTTCTTACTTGCCCACTATTGGCAAACTCTCCCACTTGAAAAACTTTCCCTCTGTATGTATATTGAAATGAAACACCAAGAATCTCATCATTGCCTAATCTTTGATTTAAGGAGATATAGCCCAGTTGTGGATGAAAAGTATATTCGGATGGGTCAAGTTTTCTTGCACTTTCTAGGATAGCATAGTCAATACCCTCTTGAACAATTGTATTTAGCTGACCAAAGGCTTGAGAAATGGTTCCTTTGTCTCTTATGTTTGAGTCAATGTATGCACCTGAACCTATATTTTCTGGATCGAATTTATTTGAACTATTCGACGGCAAAAAATCCAAACTATTTGAATTGATAAAATTATCATCCAATTGAGCTAATCTTGTGTTTGATGGATTACTCTCACCTATATCTTGAAGAGCTACTAAATTTCTTATGTTGTTAGTTTGGGCTTGACGATTAGTTATCCAAACCTCAATCCTTGTAATTTGAATTGGTGAGTTTATAAATGGATATGTTTTTAAGAATTTATTATAATTATCTCTGAAATAATGTGATAAAAAAAAGTGTCTATCTGCTTCATAGTCTAGAGCAAAAATTGAAAATTCTTGGAGTGTACCACCTCCCTGAGAAACTACAGATTGAGATTGTGATCTTTGTTCAGCAAAAACACCTGTAATACTTGTTCGTCCAAATTTAAGTTGTGCCTTAACTCCCATCAAGCTCTGAGCACCATTAATTAGTGTACTATTTATGGGCATATTTATATTTCCAATATCAATATTTTGAAGAATTGCATCTTCTGTGACATTTTTATTCAAAAAATTATTTAATCTATTTTGGTAAGCACCTGTAAAGCCTTCCAAGCTGTTCGTATTACTTCTCAGATTATTAAGTTCACCTCTTACTTTATCAATTGTATTTTTTGAATCGGTAATTAGATTATCAACACTGTCCATCTTATCTTGAATATTTTTTGGAATGTAACTAGATATTTCTCTTGTTTTCGGAGGATTGAACTCTAGCTTAACCAAATTTTGAAAATCAAAAGTTGACTCAGTGTCATAATTTGCAGTTATTTGTAATCTCTCTCCAATATTTCCAATTAAACTAAGGTTTATTCTTTGATCAAAATCGAATCCAAAATTTCTTCTATTCCTTGGAGAAAAACTAGGATTATCTGTTTTTTGGTATCTGAAACCTAAGTCAACTCCAATAGAACCTTGTGGTTTAACATCTAGTTTATTGCTTCCAAAAATTGATGAAAAGAAATTAGAATTAACATATAAGTCTGGTAAAAGATCTTTTTGAATTTCTTGTAGCTCCTTTTTATTTGATCCTATAGCTCGAACCTTATTTTTGAAATATGATCCAATTTCTTGTTTTAAAACTAGTTGAGAGTATTCTTTAGGTGAAAGAACCAAGGGTAAATCTAATCTTATAGACTGTTTTTTTAAATCAAGAATAAAAATATTTTTTGTGGGGTCATAATTATAAATTTCTGACAATTTTAGCTTTTCTGGATAAATGCTTGAATAATCAGAAACCCCCGAACCTAAATTTTGGGCATAAATTTGTATATCAGAAAAAAAAGAAATTATGACTACACAGAATACAAAGCCATAATCAGCAATAAAATACCTTAATTTTTCAATCAAAGATGTACTATAATTTATTCAAAGCCTGTTTGATAAGTTCTTCTACGGAACTTTCTGGATAACTTTGAATTATGTTATCAACTAATTTTTCAACTTGACGTCTTGGATAACCAAGAACCTCTAATGCTGATAACGTTTCATCTTTAATTGTATTGTTTTTTGGTAGCTCAATTTGATCTTCTGTTTCAATTATTTTTAAAATTTTATCTTTTAATTCAATTAATAGCCTCTGAGCCGTTTTTAAACCGATTCCTTTAACGCTTTTGATTGCTTCAAGATTTTGATTAAAAATAGCATCCCTGATTTGTATAGGAGTCATTGATGACAACATTGTCCTTGCTGTGTTTGGACCTATTCCTGAAACAGAAATAAGGAGTCTGAAAATTGATCTTTCAACTGGTTTAAAAAAACCATAAAGAATATGTGCATCCTCCCTAATTTGCAAGTGAGTATAAAGCATTATTGCTTCTTCATCTTTTATTTGAGAGAAAGTATTAAGAGAAATGTTAACTTCATATCCCACTCCGTTACAATCAATTATAACAGATGTAGGGTTTTTTTCAATCAATCTACCTTTTAATTGGGTTATCATTTTTTTTCCTTTTTTCTTAACTTTTCCTTGTGCTGAGCATCTACAACAGCCACGGCTGACATGTTTACAATCTCATCTACTGTCGCACCTAATTGCAAAATATGAACGGATTGTTCAAGTCCAAGTAAAATAGGTCCTATAGATTGGGCACCGTTTAACTCCTTTAAAATTTTATACGTAATATTTGCAGATTCGAGATTGGGAAAAATTAAAGTGTTAACCTTCTTTTTTATTAGTTCAGAAAAAGGAAATTTTTCTTTTAGCATTTTTCTATTTAAAGCAAAGTCTGATTGTAAAGGTCCGTCTACCTCAATTTCAGGATATTTTTTATGCAAATATGAAACAGCTTTACTGACCTTCTTCGCATTTGGGTGTTCTGAAGTGCCAAAGTTACTAAATGAAAGAAGTGCTATAACGCTTTTGAACCCTAAAAGTTTGACTAACTCAGCATTTAAAATGGTGATTTTTGCTAATTCAATGTCTGAGGGATCTATATTTAAAGTAGTATCCGATAGGAAAAGTGGTCCTGAATCAGTAAGCATCATATTTGTTGCTGCAATTCGTGTTCCTTTTTTGCTTTTGCTTATTATTTTCAAAACAGGTTTAATAACTGCTGCATAATTTCTTGAATATCCAGATATCATTGCATCCGCATCGTTATTTTTTACCATCATACAAGCAAAATAATTTCTCTCCCTTAAAAGCGATGAAGCTTCGTACTCATTAACACCTTTTCTCTTTTGAAGTTTCCAATATAATTTTGCATACTTGTTTTTTATTTCTAAATGCTGCTTACTCTTTGGATCTATTATTTCAACTGGCTCATCAAAATCAATAGATTTCATTAAATCTACAATTACATCCTTTCTTCCTAGGAGTATCGGCTCTGCAATTTTTTCTTCTTTAACAATTTGAGCTGCTTTCAAGACCGATAATTGGTCTGCTTCGGCAAAAACAATCTTCTTTGGGTCTTGTTTTGCTCGATGATGAAGTGCCCTTAAGACTTTTCTTCCACTACCAGTTCTGTCCATTAAATTATCAGAGTACTTCTTCCAATTAGAAATTGGTTCTCTAGCTACACCAGAATCTATAGCAGCTTTTGCAACTGCAATTGGCACCTCTACAATTAATCTTGGATCAAATGGTTTTGGAATTATATAATCTCTACCAAACATTAATTTTGTTTCGTTGTATGCTAAATTAACTTGTTCAGGGACTGGCTTCTTGGCAAGATTAGCGAGAGCTAATACTGCAGCTTTTTTCATTTCTTCATTTATTGTTGATGATTTTACATCAAGGGCACCTCTGAAAATGAAGGGAAAACCTAGGACATTATTAACTTGGTTTGGATGATCTGATCTCCCTGTTGCCATTATAACATCGTCTCTAGTTTCGACTGCGTCTTTATAAGGAATTTCAGGATCTGGGTTGGCCATTGCAAAAACAATTGGATTTTTATTCATTTGTTTTAACATAGATTTAGAAACAATATTACCCCTAGATAATCCTATAAAAACATCTGAACCTGAAAATTCTTTTTCTAAAGTTGAATTCGATTCGTGAATTGCAAAATATTTTTTTTCATCAGAGAGATCTTTTCTTGACTTATAAAGAAGTCCTTTACTATCAAACATTTTAATGTTTTTAAGTTTTGCTCCAAATGAAATGTAAAGTTTGGTGCAAGAAATTGCTGAGGCTCCAGCTCCAGATACGACGATTTTTACATTCTCAATTTTTTTATCAGCTAGTTCAAGTGCATTTATAAGAGCAGCACACGAAATAATAGCAGTGCCATGCTGATCATCGTGCATTACTGGAATGTTTAGCTCACTTACTAATCTCCTTTCAATTTCAAAAGCTTCAGGAGCTTTGATATCTTCAAGGTTTATTCCTCCAAAAGTGGGAGATATTGCCTTAACTGCAGAGACAAATTCATCTACAGTTTTAGCATTTATTTCTATATCAAATACGTCAATCCCAGCGAAAATTTTAAACAACAATCCTTTCCCTTCCATAACTGGTTTTGATGCTTCCGGTCCTATATTTCCTAATCCTAATACGGCGGTGCCGTTTGAAATCACAGCGACCAAATTACCCTTATTTGTGTATTTGTAAACATTGGCAATATCATCATAAATCTCCAAGCAGGGAGAAGCAACTCCTGGAGAGTAAGCGAGTGCTAAATGTCTTTGAGTACTATACTTTTTTGTGGGAATAACCTCTATTTTCCCAGGTCTTGGTTTAGCATGATAAACTAACGATTCTCTTCTGGTTTTTCGTTCACTCATTATCTATCTAATTTATAAATAAATGTAGTCTAAGTATTTTGAATCACTATTTTATTATTAAAAATTTTTAATATTTTTATAATTGTGATTCATCACTCGTTTTTATAAATAAAGAGAAGATACCTCCAAGAATTAAAAAGGTCCCAGCTAATTGAATAACACTGATTGGATTTTTACTGAGTAAATCATAAACAAAAAATTGCATTGAAAAAATTTGAATAATCATTGGGACAACAATGAACATGTTAAAAATACCCATATAAATTCCTGTTTTATTACTTGGTATCGAATTTGCTAGTATTTGGTATGGCATTGACATCATAGAAGCCCAAGTTATACCAAGTGCAAGTGATATTAAATAAATTTTGGATATCATTATTCCACCATTAATAGGGATTGAAAATAAAATGGATTTGTCACTTAACAGAGGTAAACTAATTAGTCCTATACCTCCTATAAATAGTGAAAAAAAATGAAGTTTTTTAGGTCCAAATTTTTTTGCAAATGGAAGTAATAAAAATGCAATTGAAAAGCAAATGATATTATATGTTCCGTTGATATTTCCAGTTAAAAGTTGAGCTTTATTAAAAAAAATGCTAGACTGATCTAAAGTGCCGAAAAGTGATAAAGATAAAGCTGAAGTAAGGTATTGCCAATAACAAAACATTGCGTACCATGGGAAAAACATCACTGGGAAAAGTTGTTTCATTGTAAATGGCATTTCTTTGAATGCATCAACGATTTCTTTTATTGTATTTGATAAAATTCCAACTTTTTTAGATTTATTTATTTTTTTTATTTCCTCATCAGTTGGAGGATATTCAGATGTTGTAAAAACAGTTATCAAAATCGTTAAAGTTGAGGCTATGGCCCCAATTAAAAAAGCCCAAAGTGTGGTTAATGGAATTCCATTTTCCATTTTATCACTTAAAGCCAAAACCCCGAAAGATACTAAAATAACAGGTGTAAAATTTGCCATAGTCGTTCCTAAACCTGTGAAAAAACTTTGCATTAAAAAACCCAACGAATATTGTTTTTCAGGCAATTTATCTGAGATGAAAGCTCTATATGGTTCCAAGGCTATATTATTTGCTGCATCTAAGATCCAGAGTAAACTTGCAGCCATCCACAATGAATTTGAATAAGGCATTAAAATCAATGCAATGCTTGCTATAACTGCTCCAATTAAAAAAAAAGGTTTTCTTCTACCAAAAGTGGGGGACCAAGTATTATCACTAATCGCACCTATAATAGGTTGAACTACAAGCCCTGTTACTGGCCCAGCAAGCCATAACATTGGCAACTCAGACTCATTTGCACCTAAGTATTTGTATATGGCGCTAAGATTACTTTGCTGCAATCCAAAACTAAATTGGACACCAAAAAATCCAAAATTCATAGTCATTATTTGAAAAAAGTTGAGAGATTTTTTTGCTGTCATGATTATTCTTTTTCAGGAAACGCAAAATTAACATTTCTCTTTATACCATTATACCCGGCTCTTTGAATGGGGCTGTCTTTAAATACCTGATCAAAGACATCTTTTGTTAAATCTTCCCATTGCGTTTTTGACATATTCGATATATTTTTTTTATCCTCAAAAGAGGGTTCGTTGTGGTTTTTTGAAAATCTATTCCATGGACAAACGTCTTGGCAAATATCACATCCAAAAATCCACCCTTTCATATTATCCTTAAAAGAATCTGGGATATTATTTTTAAGTTCAATTGTAGCGTAAGAAATGCATCTAGTAGCATCCATCTGGTAGGGTGTAGCTAAAGCATTTGTAGGACACGAATCTATACATGCCGTACAGGATCCACAATGATCAGTAGTAGGGTAATCGTATTGTAATTCAAGATCCACAATAAGTTCAGCTATAAAAAAAAAAGAACCCGTTTTTTTATTAATTAAGTTGGTGTTTTTACCAATCCATCCAAGACCGGATTTTTTTGCCCAAGCCCTATCCATAACTGGAGCTGAATCTACAAAAACTCGTCCATTTATATCACCCACCAAATTTTTAATTCTTGAGAGTAATTCTCTCAATTTTTCTTTCACCACGAAATGATAATCTTTACCGTAAGCATACGAAGATATTTTAGGCTCGTGGTTTTTTTTAGATTTTTTTTCAGTATAGTAATTGAATAACAAACTAATTACACTTTTGCAACCTGGAACTAGCAATCTTGGATCAAGCCTTTTATCAAAGTTTCTTTCCATATAACTCATCTCTCCATTAAAACCCGATTTTAGCCAGTTTTCAAGTTTGGGAGCTTCTTCTGATAAAAATTCTGCTTTAGAAATACCGCACGACAAAAATCCAATGGATAACGCCTCTGATTTAATTATTTCTGATAATTTATACTTGTCTAGCATTTTTAAAAAAGGTTTTCTTGATTACCTCTAATTTTACCTAAATGCTTATATGCTAACTCAGTTACTTCTCTTCCTCTTGGCGTTCTTAGAATAAATCCTTGTTGGATTAAGAACGGTTCATAAACCTCCTCAATAGTTTCACCGTTTTCTGAAACAGCGGTTGCCAAAGTTGTAATTCCAACTGGTCCTCCTTTAAATTTATCAATCAAAGTATTTAAAATTTTGTTATCCATTTCATCTAGTCCATAGTTGTCTACTTTTAAAGCTTTTAATCCATATTTCGTTATTTTCAAATCTATTTTTCCATCTCCCTTAATTTGCGCAAAGTCTCTTATTCTTCTAAGCAATCCATTTGCAATTCTCGGTGTACCTCTGCTCCTACTTGCAATTTCAATTGCAGCATCTTTAGAAATTGAAATTTCTAAAATAGCTGCACTTCTTTCAAGAATTGACGACAACAAATCCTTTGAATAATAATTAAGCCTATTGCTAATTCCAAATCTAGCTCTCATTGGAGCAGTTAAAAGACCAGATCTTGTTGTAGCCCCTACCAAAGTAAAAGGGTTGAGTGATATATTAACCGTTCTAGCATTAGGACCGCTTTCAATCATAATATCTATTTTATAATCTTCCATTGCTGAGTATAGGTACTCTTCAACTATTGGGCTAAGTCTATGAATTTCATCAATAAAAAGAATATCTCTGGGCTCTAGATTAGTCAAAAGACCAGCCAAATCTCCTGGTTTATCCAAAACTGGTCCTGAGGTTATTTTAATACCTACCTCTAATTCATGAGCAAGCACATTCGCTAGGGTTGTTTTACCCAGTCCAGGGGGACCATGAAACAAAGTATGGTCAAGTGCCTCTTCTCTATTATTTGCCGCCTCAACAAATACTTTTAAATTTTCTAAAATAGATTCTTGCCCTACAAAATCAGAAAAACTTAAAGGTCTCAAAGACCGATCAAATTCCTTCTCTTCATTAGATAAGTTATTGATTTGAGGGTCAAGTGCTTCATTCATAATAACAAATATATAAGAAAAAAGAGGCACTAATGCCCCTTTGTTCGATTCATATTTAAATTCGTATAAATTTAATGTTGTAGTTCCTCTTCTCCCTTTTCTAATGGGACAGTTTGAGGAACATAATCATCCTTTTTCCCTGGTTTTGAATAATCATATGCCCATCTATAAACATGAGGAATCTCTCCATCCCAATTTCCATGCATATGTTCTATTGGTGCTGTCCATTCTAACGTGGTAGACTTCCAAGGATTTTGAACTGTTGGTTTTCCATAATAAATACTATGAATAAAATTGTATAGAAAAATGATTTGTGCTGCACCAGCTATAAAAGCAAAAATTGAAATAACAATATTAATGTCAGCGATATCGTCAAAATAAGGAAACGCAGTATTTGTGTAATATCTTCTTGGGAGGCCTGCCATTCCAATAAAGTGCATTGGGAAAAAAACACCATAGGCCCCTACGGCAGTAATCCAGAAATGAATATATCCAAGATTTTTATTCATCATTCTTTTAAACATTTTAGGAAACCAATGATAAACTCCTGCAAAAAGTCCGTATAGAGCGGATATCCCCATAACTAGATGAAAATGAGCTACAACAAAATATGTATCATGAACGTTTATATCTAGGGTGCTGTCTCCTAAGATAATTCCTGTTAAACCTCCTGAAATAAATGTAGAAACTAAAGCAATAGAAAAGAGCATAGCTGGGTTGAGTTGTAAATTCCCTTTCCATAAAGTTGTTATATAATTAAATGCTTTAACAGCAGAAGGAATTGCAATTAAAAGGGTGGTAAACGTAAATACCGAACCTAAAAAAGGATTCATACCGCTAATAAACATGTGATGTCCCCATACAATTGTTGAGAGAAAAGCTATAGCAAGTATTGAGGCAACCATAGCTCGGTAACCAAAAATTGGCTTTCTAGCATTTGTTGCAATAACCTCAGAAGTAATTCCTAGTGCTGGGAGAAGAACAATATATACTTCAGGGTGACCTAAAAACCAAAATAAGTGTTCATATAATACAGGTGAGCCACCTTGATAATGCAATACTTCTCCTTGAATAAAAATATCTGAAAGGAAAAAAGATGTACCGAAACTCCTGTCCATAATTAATAATAAAGCCGCAGAAAGGAGTACTGGAAAAGAAACTACACCAATTATTGCAGTTATAAAAAAAGCCCATATCGTGAGTGGTAATCTGGAAAAGCTCATTCCCTTAGTTCTTAAGTTAATTACAGTGACTATATAATTTAGAGACCCAAGAAGGGAAGAGGCAACAAAAATTGCCATGGAGACCAACCAAAGGGTCATACCAAGACCTGAACCTGGCTGAGCTTGGGGTAAAGCAGACAAAGGCGGATAAATAGTCCACCCTGCAGCAGCTGGGCCAGCTTCAACAAATAATGAAGCAATCATCAAAACCGATGAAAGGAAAAATAGCCAATACGCTATCATGTTTAGAAGTCCAGATGCCATATCACGTGCACCAATTTGTAAGGGGATAAGTAAATTACTAAAGGTACCACTTAAACCTGCTGTTAAAACAAAAAACACCATTATTGTTCCATGAATGGTAACCAATGCGAGGTAAACATTTGGGTCCATAACTCCTTCAGGGGCCCACTTCCCTAAAAATACTTCAAAAATCTTAAAAGATTGCTCCGGCCAAGCTAACTGAACTCTAAAAAGTAGAGACATAGCTATCCCTATTATTCCCATAAACAATCCAGTTATTAGGTACTGTTTTGCAATCATTTTATGGTCTTGACTGAAAATATATTTTGTTATAAATGTTTCTTTGTGATGATGTTCGTGAACTTCTTCCTCTGTAGTAATTGCTGTTGACATATTCTTAATACTAATAATTATTGTATAAATTGAGCAAACGTCTGTTGATTGCTCATCCATTTTTTAAATTTATTTTCTGTTTCAACTATAATCTTCATTTGCATGTTGTAGTGAGAAGCCCCACATATTTTATTGCATAAAAGAATATAATCGAATATATATGGTTCTAATGGTTCTTCACCGTTTGATACCAGTTCTTCGCTGTTTTTTGCTCGGATTTTATTTATTTTTTTAACCTTGGCTATCATCTCTGGAGTTTGTCTCATTTCTTCAGTTGTCATTATTGGCGTAAATGCAAACTCTGTTATCATTCCTGGTACACAGTTCATCTGTGCTCTAAAATGAGGCATGTAAGCTGAATGTAAAACATCTTGAGATCTCATTTTGAATATAATTTCTCTTCCAACTGGAAGATGTAATTCTTGAACAACAACATCATCCAAACCGTTAGGATCAGAAGCGTCAATACCAACAAGATTTTTACCATCAAAGTCATTTAAAAATCTGACATTTGCATCTCCTAAAACTCCATCATTACCTGCATATCTTGCTTTCCAGTTGTATTGCTGAGCATAAAGTTCTACAATCATTGCATCTTCATTTTCTTCTACGGTCATAATATCGGTCCAAGTATACAATCCAAACAAAATTAGTCCCGCTAAAACAATCATTGGAATAATAGTCCAAATTGCTTCTAAACGGTCATTGTCAGCTAAGAAAAATGCTTTTTTGTTTTTTTCACCTCTATATTTGTATGCAAAATAATGGAGTAATGCTTGTGTAATAGTTTGAACAAAAAATATTACAGCAAATGTTGACCACATCAGTGAATCGTATAAATCTCCGTGATCCGAAGCTGCTTTCGGTAGTAAGACATCTCCCCACTCATAAAAAGAAAAAAGAGTGAGTAAATAAATAAAGACTAAAAAAGCAAACATTAACTTTCCTTGATAATCATTGTCTTTATCATTCGCTATCTCTGAAGTGTTTCTATTTGTCTGGGATAATTCAAACATCTTAGATATCTGCCACATCGATATGGATATCAAAATTAAAATCGTAAATATCAATAATATTGTCATTTGCTTTCTAAATTATTTAATAATGAAAACGTTCACTTTCTCCATAAAATGGATCTCCTTTTGCAATTAAAGGGGCTTTTGTTAATTCATTAAAAACTATATAAATAAATAGTCCCATAAAAAACATAAACCCTCCTATTTCAGTTATCCCAATAAACCACTGATCACCTACAGCAGAAGGCATAATCATATTAAAAACATCAATATAGTGTCCTATAATAATGACAATACCAGTTGTCACAATAAATGTATTCATTCTCTTGTAATCACTATTCATTAGCATAAGGAATGGAAATATAAAATTCAAAACTATCATTCCAAAAAATGGCACTTTATAATCTTCCATTCGGGTTATAA